>RFGD01000129.1 GCA_003696705.1 Alphaproteobacteria bacterium
CGTGGCCGCCTACCTTCGGTGGGTGGCCGCACGGCAGGACTACACCGTTCTGCCCCGGGGTTGGCCGGTGCCCAACTCGAAGGGTGCCGACGGCAACGATTCGATCACGAAACCGGCCGTCTGGAGTTCGCCGATGCCCCAGCCGCAGCTCTTGCCGACGACCGCGGCACCGGCGGCGACCAGCCAACAATCCCCTTCCGCCGAGCTTGAAGCGCTCCGCGCCGAGATCAATGCGCTGAAGTCTCAGCTTACGGCACAGGCGATGACGCCGCCGCCGGCCGCCACGTCGCCGACGCCTGGCTATGTCACCTCGGGACAGGCCTGGCCGCAGGGGCCCGCCCCCGCCGCGCCCGCCCCGATGGCCGGGGCCTCGGTCAACGCGGCCCAGGCGCCCATCGCGCACCCCCCCGCGACGAACGCCACGCTTCAACAGCCAATGGCCGGCGGCCCATCGGTACAGCCCCTGCAACCGGCGGCAACGGCGCTCGCCCCGGCCCAGGCGGTCTCCGCCACGCCCTTCGTGCAGCAAGTGCCTGCGCCTGCATCCCCTGCGACGCCCGTCGCAACTGTGCCCGGCGGCGCGCAGGCTTCCACCGCATCCCCCGGGCAGGCGTCACCGTCGGCCGACGCCGCCCCTGCGACAACAACCGATCCGAGGCTTGACCGCTTCGAGAAGGCGATCGAGGTGCTGGTATCCAGGCTCGAAGCCCCTGCGGCATCTGCCACACGCGACGATGGAGCGGAGCCGGCTGCGGAAGCGCCCGCCGCCGAAACCGAAAAGGCCGGCAACTCGGCCGCCGAACAACTTGACTATCTTGTCTCGAAACTCGGCCTCGATACCGAGACGGCACTGCTTCTTCTTCAGCTCTCGGGTGAGGACCCCGCATCGACACCGGACACGCCGGCGAAGGCTGTGATCAAGGAGAAGATCGTGGACAACGTTCTTTCCGACATCCAGACGGAAGTTGCCCCGCCCCTTTCCGTCGACGCGGCCGACATGCCCTTGGAATCACAGAACAAGGCGACCATCCCGGAAGATGAGTACGTCACGCTGACGCAGTACTTCAAATCCGTGTTCCAGCCATAGGTGCGGTCAAATGGACAAGCTTTCGCGAAAGTGCGAATGCTTGTCCATGAACCTTCTCACCGCTTCGGCACGACGAAACCTGGGTGGCATCGCCTTCGCCGCACTGACGCTTCTTGCGACCCACGCAGACGCGGCCAAGGTCGCGCTGAACGCTGGGGTCGTGCCGACGGAAACCGTCGCCGAGATCAGGACGACAGCGCTCGTTTTCAGCCTCGAAGCGCAGGCGCCGGAAGACATCGTGGCCGCGGCCCAAGGTGACTACGCGCGCATCCTCTCGGTCCTTTATGACCACGGCTACTTCGGCGCCTCCGTCTCGATCCTCCTTGATGGCCGAGAGGCCGCCACGTTTTCTCCCTTCGAGGCGCCGGCTCGGATCAATACCGTATCGGTCCGGATCGCGCCGGGCCCGATCTTCCGGCTGTCGCGAGCGGCTATTCGCCCCGTTCCCGCAGACTGGCGCGCCCCTGCGGCGTTTCACGCCGGGCAGCCGGCAAGCACGGCAGCCATGCGCGCCGCGGTCGGGTCCGCCATCGACGCCTGGCGCGAGCGGGGCCATGCCAAGGCACGCCTGGCCGATCAGGAAGTGCTTGTGCTGCACCAGAACAGGACCGTCGACGCGCGCTTTCGCCTGGATCCCGGGCCGCGTCTTCGCTTCGGGCGGCTCCGCGCCCCTCGGGACAGCGCGATGTGGCCGGAGCGATTGCGCGCCATTGCCGGATTGCCGGAAGGGCGCGTTTTCTCGCCGTCGGCCCTTGCGAGAAGCGCCGAACGGCTTCGCGACACGGGGGCCTTTTCGTCCGTCACCTTGCGCGAGGCCGCTCAACCGAATGCGGACGGAACGCTTGACATCCTGGCGTCCTACGCACTCGCCAAGCCACGTCGGATCGGCCTCGGCGCCGAGATCTCGTCCTCGGAAGGGATTGCCGTCGAAGGCTTCTGGCTCCACCGAAACCTGTTCGGCGGCGCCGAGCGCGTTCGGGTCGATACCCGCGTCGAAGGGCTTGGCACGCGGCAGGCATCGGACGGAGCGGACGTCACCACCACGCTTCGGTTCTCGCGGCCGGCGACGCTGGACGCCGACACACGCCTTGACGCCTGGCTTGCGTTCCAACGCCTGGATGACACCGCGCTGGATGAGCGATCGACCGAGGTCGGCCTCAGCCTGTCGCGTTTCGTCTCGGCCCGACAACGCGCGGGCGCGGGCATAAGCTACCGGCAGGCACGCTTCGCCGACACGCTTGGCACACGAAGTTTCAGCATCTGGTCGCTGCCGATGCACTACGAGTATGACGGGCGCGACGACCCCGCGAACGCGCGCGCCGGAAGCTTTGCGCGCCTCGATGCAACGCCCTTCAACGCCAGTGGCAGTGCCGGCGTCCGCGCGCTTCTCGACTGGCGCCGTTACTGGAGCGCCACGGACCGGGCAAGCCTGGCGGTTCGCGTGCAACTCGGCTCGGTCCTTGGCACATCCATCGCGACGACCCCGCCCGATCTTCTCTTCTACTCCGGGGGCGCGGGCACCGTCCGTGGCCAGCCCTACCAATCCCTCGGCGTCGAGAGCGGTTCAGGCCAGACGGGTGGGCGCGGGTTCCTGGCCGGGTCCATCGAACTTCGCCTGCACGGCACGGGCCGATTTGGCGGTGCCGCCTTTGTCGATTACGGCTCGGTCGGCACGGGCCCTGCCCCCCTCTCGAATGCCAGCCACCACATGGGCGCGGGCCTTGGCCTGCGCTACGCTTCGCTTGCCGGGCCGATTCGGCTGGACCTCGCAACGCCGATCGGCGCGAACAAGCCGGCCGACCGGCTGTTTCTCTACATCGGCCTTGGACAGGCATTCTGATGCGCGGCGTGGCACGCATTCTCCTCGCTCTTTTCTGCGTCCTCTGCGGCGCGCCCCTTCTTGCCGCCGGCGCAGAGGACAAGAGCTATCTCGAAAGCCTTCTGGAAGAGCGCCTTTCGGGTCCCGGATACCATGTCACGATCGAGGGCTTCGAGGGTGCGCTTTCGTCCCAGGCGCGCGTCGCCCGGATCGCCATTGCCGACGGCGAGGGAACCTGGCTCGAGATCCGGGACGCCACGCTTGACTGGCAACGTGCCGCCCTTCTCCGAGGGCGGCTCGAGGTCGAGAAACTCTCGGCGGCCCGGATAACGCTCTCTCGGCGCCCGAAGGCGGCCAAGCGACGCTTCACCCCCGAGGCCCGCGCCTTCACGCTGCCGGAGCTTCCGGTTTCGGTACGCATCGGGCGCATCGAGGCGCGCGAGATCACCCTGGGCGCAAGCGTCCTTGGCGCCCCGGTTCGGGGAACGCTTGCCGGATCGGCTCGGCTGGACGCATCCGGCGGCGAGGTCCTTCTGAGCGCCCGCCGGACCGACGGTCGGCGCGGCCGGCTCGAGCTTTCGGCGCGCCTTGCGCGTGAAGAGGGGCGCTTGACCCTTCGGCTTGTTGTCGACGAAGGGCCTCGGGGCGTTGTTGCAAACCTTCTGAAGATCCCGGATCGGCCAGCGCTCTTGCTCGAGATGCTGGGAAACGGCACGGCGGCGGATTTCGCCGGCCGGTTCCGGCTGGCCTCGGACGGGGCGCCGCGGCTCTCGGGCACCGTCCGGCTGGC
>RFGD01000130.1 GCA_003696705.1 Alphaproteobacteria bacterium
AACGAGGACCAGTGATGGAACGCGCAAAGCCCGTCCTTCTGACGCTCTATATCCTGTTCCTGATGCTGCCGATCTACTGGCTCGTGTCGATGTCGTTCAAGACGACGAACGAGATCCTGGGCAGTTTCACGCTCTGGCCGCGGGAATTCACGCTCGAGAACTACCGCGTCATCTTCACCGATCCGACGTGGTACATGGGTTACGTCAACTCGCTCGTCTATGTCAGCCTGAACACGATCATCTCGGTCGTCGCGGCGTTGCCGGCCGCCTACGCCTTCTCGCGGTACCGATTTCTGGGCGACAAGCACCTGTTCTTCTGGCTTCTCACGAACCGCATGGCGCCGGCGGCCGTGTTCGCCCTGCCGTTCTTCCAGCTCTATTCCGCGGTTGGCCTTTTCGACACGCATGTGGCGGTGGCGCTGGCGCACACGCTGTTCAACATCCCGCTTGCCGTCTGGATCCTGGAGGGTTTCATGTCGGGCGTGCCGCGCCAGCTTGACGAGACGGCCTATATCGACGGGTATTCATTCCCGCGTTTCTTCGTGCGCATCTTCATGCCGACGATTGCCTCGGGCATCGGGGTCGCGGCCTTCTTCTGTTTCATGTTTTCCTGGGTCGAGCTTCTGCTGGCCAAGACGCTGACGGCGGTCGAGGCCAAGCCCATTGCGGCGATCATGACGAAGACGGCCTCATCCTCGGGCTACGAGCTCGGGCTTCTGGCCGCAGCGGGGACATTGACGATCGTGCCCGGCGCCATCGTGATCTGGTTCGTGCGCAACTACATTGCCAAGGGCTTTGCCCTGGGGAGGGTGTGATGCTGCGCCTTGCGCTTCTTCTCCTTGCGCTTCTTCTTCCCGCGGCGCTGTCGGCGCAGGGCTGGGGCAATGTCGGCAAGGCGGCCGCGCCCGAGGCCTTCACCTGGGCACGATGGTGGACCGAGCCCCTTGGCACCTGGATGGCCTGGACGCGCGCGACGGCGGCCTTCTTCATCTTCATCGCGGCGTCGATCGCGGCCATGGGGGTATGGGAATATTTCTCGCCCGGGGGCGATCCGCGGCGCGGGATCCTTGGGCTCGAAACGACGCGCGGCGACAGGCTGTTCCTGTCGCTTCTCGGCTCGGCCTACATCTATCTTGCCTGGATCGGTCTTTTCGGCCCGCCGATCTGGTGGCCGACCTTGATCTGCATCGGCTGGGCCGTGTTCGTGTTCCGCCGCGTCTGACCTCCCCGGACGCGCCTCAGGGCGGAGGGGCCGCCCGCATCCGGTCAAGGTGCGGGCGGCCCCCGTGCATTTCAGCGATGTCCGTTCGAAGCGCCGCGAGCCTTCGGGCGCCCGCTCGACCCTAGTGCTTGACCGGCCCGATCATCATGATCATCTGGCGGCCTTCCATCTTGGGCATGTTCTCGACCTTGCCGATGTCCTCGATGTCGGCTGCCACGCGTTCGAGAAGTTCGCGGCCCAGGTTCTGGTGCGCCATCTCGCGGCCGCGGAAGCGCAGCGTCACCTTGACCTTGTCGCCGTTCTCGAGGAACCGCCGCACGTTGCGCAGCTTGACGTCGTAGTCGTGCTTGTCCGTGTTGGGGCGGAACTTGACTTCCTTGACCTCGATCGTCTTCTGCTTCTTCCGCGCCTCGGATTCGCGCTTTTGCTGTTCGTACTTGAATTTGCCGTAGTCCATGATCTTGCAGACCGGCGGCTTCGCGGTCGGCGAGATCTCGACAAGGTCAAGTCCGGCCTCTTCGGCAAGGCGCAGCGCTTCGGCGGGGGACATCACGCCCAGGTTTTCGCCCTCGGCTCCAATCAGCCGGATTTCCGGGGCGCGGATGCGTTCGTTCACGCGCGGGCCGGTGTCGCGGGGCGGCGGGGCGTTGTGCGGTCTGCGAGCTATGGCGATCTTCCTTCTGTTGCCTTAGA
>RFGD01000532.1 GCA_003696705.1 Alphaproteobacteria bacterium
ACACCACTTAGCGTAATCGCCATGTCCCACCTGCGGCTTTTGTCGTCGCAAAGTGGGTTGGTTGCTCCGGCATTTCGCCGGGGCCTGGGCAAGGAGATGACGATGGGAATGTTTGCTGCGCTGGATGTGTCGCAAGAGGAGACGGCGATCTGCCTGGTGCGGGGCGATGGCGGAATTGTTGCCGAGGCAAAGGTGCCAACTTGCCCGGACGCGATTGCCGACTGGTTCAGGGCCCGTGCGGTCGCCCTCGAGAGGGTGGGCATGGAGACGGGCCCGCTGGCCGTCTGGCTCTGGAATGCGTTGAAGGAGCGGCAGGTGCCGATCGTGTGCATTGACGCGCGCCACGCAAGTGGCGTGCTGAAGATGATGCCGAACAAGACCGACCGGCATGATGCGCGCGGCCTGGCCCAGATCGTGCGCACCGGCTGGTTCAAGACCGCGCAGATCAAGAGCCATGATGCTTACGTCAATCGGGCGACACTGACGGCGCGCGAGGCGCTGGTCAGCATGCGGGTCAAGCTGGAGAACGAAATCCGGGGGCTTCTGAAAACCTTCGGGATCATGTTCGGGAAACGGGTTGGCGGGTTCAGGCGCCGTGCCGAAGAGATCATCTCCGGCGAGTTGGCGGTCGCCCCGGAGTTGCTGCCGATTTTCGAAGCGCTCATGCAGGCCCGTCGCGATGTCCTGGCTCAGATTGCCGTGCTCGACAGCCGGATCCGGGCGATCGTCAAACGTCATGAAACGGCCCGCCTGCTGATGACGGCGCCGGGTGTCGGGGCGATCACCGCACTGGCGGTGGTGTCCGCATTCGATGACGCCTCCCGGTTCCGGCGCTCGTCGAGTGTGCGCGCCTGGCTCGGACTGACCCCACGACGCTACGAATCCGGTGAGATCCGCAGGAACGGGCGCGTCTCAAAACGCGGCGACGGGTTCACCCGGAAATGCCTGTACGAGGCGGCAAACGCGATCTTCTGCCGAAGCCTCGGCGGCCCTCGACTGCGAACCTGGGCAAAAGCGATCGCTGAACGCACCGGGCCGCGAAAGGCCAAGGTTGCGCTGGCGCGGAAACTGGCCGTCATCCTGCACGCGATGTGGCGCACGAAGGCGCCATTCCGGGAGGCGCCGATGGCCTGAACGGGAAACAAGTCCCCGACGCTGATCCTCAGCGCCTCCGGATGCGTCCAGCCGGGACGCGCGGCGAGGGTGAGGTCGCTCCGTATACTGCGGCATCGACCGCGCACACCACTTCGACCACCCGACCCTGAACGCAAACATGCGGCGCCCAAGCGGCGACCGCGGAGAGAACCTCAGAGCCCGGCACGCAGAATGACGCAAGGGAAGATCAGCGCTTGACCAACGCGATTAGAGAACGTCCTCGGACACTAACCCCTGCTCCGATGCGAAGTGAACTTGGGTGTAGTTCATTGTTGCTGCAGGAAAGGATCACCCGCAACCTCAGCAAGTAATCGCGATGCCGGGTGAAAATCCGGTAAATCGGCCCGAAAACGGGAAGATCATGGGCGAGTTCGCGTCTGGGAAAGGGCCCAATTTTTGGGTGGGGGAGAGGACGGGGCCGGGGTGAAAGGTTCTCCACAAGAATTGCGACATCCAGCCCTTTCGCGGGCGACAGCAGAGCATCCGCGATCCGGACGGATGATGGCGTCACATCAACGGTTCAGCCACCAGAAGGCGGCGTTGAGGATCGTCGCGAAGCCGACCCAGCCCAGATAGGGCAGAAGCAGAAGCGCGGCGACCCGGTCAACCTTCCATGCAAGCCCGGCCAGGAGAGCAATGGATGCGAACATCAGCACGATGAGCACCAGCGCT
>RFGD01000533.1 GCA_003696705.1 Alphaproteobacteria bacterium
GCGTAATCCATGAACGAACCCGTCAGGATCTGGCCGTTCTCGTCGATCACGCAGCCCTCAAGAAGCGCCTGCCCGATCCCCTGCGCCAATCCGCCGTGCACCTGGCCTTCGACGATCATCGGGTTGATGACATTGCCGAAATCGTCGGCGGCCACGAACCGGTCGATGCGCACCTTGCCCGTCTCGGGGTCGACCTCGACCTCGCAGGCGTAGGCGCCGGCCGGATAGGTGAAGTTCGCAGGGTCGTAGAAGGCCGTCTCCTCGAGCCCCGGCTCGATCTCCTCGAGCGGGTAGTTGTGGGGCACGTAGGCTGCAAGGCAGACATCGCCCCAGGCGACCGACTTGTCGGTGCCGGCGACGCGGAACTGACCGTCCTTCAGGACGATGTCCTCGGGCGCGGCTTCGAGAAGATGCGCCGCGATCTTCTTGGCCTTGTTGATGACCTTCTCGGCGGCGCGGACCATGGCCGAACCTCCGACCGCGATCGAACGGGAACCGTAGGTGCCCATGCCCATCGGGGTGTTCGCGGTGTCGCCGTGCACGATCTCGACCTGATCCTCGGGGATGCCGATCATCTCGGCGATGACCTGTGCGAAGGTCGTCTCGTGCCCCTGGCCGTGGCTGTGCGAGCCGGTCAAGACCACCACGCCGCCGGTTGCGTTGACGCGCACCGTGGCGCTCTCGTAAAGCCCGGCGCGGGCGCCGAGCTGTCCGACCAGCTGTGACGGCGCGATGCCGCAGGCCTCGATGTAGCAGTTGATGCCGAGCCCGCGCAGAAGCCCGCGCTCCTCGGATGCCTTGCGCCGCGCCTCGAAGCCGTCGAGATCGGAAAGTTCGAGGAGCTTGTCCATCGTGGCATCGTAGTTCCCGGTGTCATAGACCACCGCGACCGGGGTCTGATACGGGAACTCGTCGGCCTTGATGAAGTCGCGGCGGCGGATCTCGACCGGGTCGATGCCAAGCTCCCGGGCCGCCTTGTCGATGACGCGTTCGAGCTGGAACGTCGCTTCTGGACGGCCGGCACCGCGATAGGCATCGACCGGCACCGTGTTGGTGAAGACGGCCTTCACGTTCACGTAGATGAGCGGGGTCTTGTAGTTCCCTGCCATGAGCGTGCCGTGCAGCCAGGTCGGCACCGAGGGCGCGAAGGTCGAGAGATAGGCGCCCATGTTGGCGTAGGTCTCGGTCCGGATGGCCTTGAAGTGGCCTTCCTTGTCGAGCGCAAGCTCGATCTTCGTCACGTGGTCGCGGCCGTGGGCGTCGGACATGAAGGCCTCGGACCGGGAGGCGGTCCACTTGACCGGACGCCGAAGCGCCCGCGCCGCGAAGGTGACGAAGGCCTCCTCGGCATAATGAAAGATCTTCGAGCCGAAGCCGCCGCCAACGTCGGGCGCCA
>RFGD01000534.1 GCA_003696705.1 Alphaproteobacteria bacterium
CAGATCCTCGTTCGGGATGAGGTATTCCTTGCCATCGCGCGTGACGACCGAGACATAGCGGGCGCCAAGCGCGTTGATCCATCCGAACGTGTCGCCGAGAGAGATGACGTCACCGGGCTTGATCGACCGATCCATGACGATGATGAGGCCCGAGACGAGGTTCGAGACAACCTTCTGAAGACCGAAGCCCAGCCCGACGCCGATGGCGCCCGAAAGGACGGCGAGCGCCGTGAGGTCGAAGCCCACCGCCTTCAGCCCGATGAACACGGCGCTGCCGTAAAGGAGCACCTGCAGAAGCTTGATCCCGAGGACCCGCACCGAGGGCGAGAGATCCGGGGCGGCCTCGATCCGGTGGCGCGCCGCGCGGCTGGCAACACCCGCGGCCCAGAGAAGGACCGAGGTCACGACAATCCCCTTCAGGACCGCCAGGGCGCTGAGGCGAAAGTCGCCGAACTCGATGGCCAGCGACCCGAGAAGCACCGTGACGTCATCGAGAAGTCCCAGGTAATAGAGCGCGATATAGGTCCACAGCCCGTATGTGACGACCTTCCGCGCCAGCGTGTTCCGCACCAGTCGTGCCGCGATGCCAACGGCAAGCCACGCCGTCGCAATCGTCGCCGCCAGCACCAGAAGATAACGGCGAGAGGGAAACGGCGAGATTTCCGCCATCACGCCCGCCGCCAGCCACGACAGCGCCATGAACGCGATAAGCTGGATGCGGTTGCGCAGCACGACAAGGACACGCAGCTGCCATTTCGGCCGTCCCTCGAGCGAGCGCAGCCAGGCGTTCATCTTCGGCGTCAGCCACAGCCTGACCCCGACGGCAAGCGCAAGGCAGGCCAGAAGAATGCCAAGCTGCGCAAGCCGGGATGGCAAGAGAAGGTTCTCGGCCCACGCGGCCAGGGACGTGAGCCAGGTCTCGAACGCGTCGCGCATGTCCATGGATGCTTCGTTGCCCCGGGAATTTCCGGCGATCATGGCACGAGGCAAAGCTTCGTGGGAAGCCTGCACTTGCGGGGGCGGCCTCCAGAATGTATCTCGGGGCCAGGATGACACGCATTTTCGACATGGACGACCGTGCCCGCCTGCCCTGGCGGTTCTTCGGTGCGACGCGCACCGTCCTTGCCCGCGCCTGAGCGCGACGCGGCGCGTGCGCCCACCTCACACCACCATCACACGCCTTACGGGAGAGGACCGAGATGACCGCCCCGAAGACCCTCTATGACAAGATCTGGGATGCCCACGTCGTGCACGAGGCCGACGATGGCACCTGCCTTCTCTATATCGACCGCCACCTCGTGCACGAGGTGACGAGCCCGCAGGCATTCGAAGGCCTGCGCATGGCCGGCCGGCGGGTGCGCTGCCCCGAGAAGACCGTGGCCGTTCCCGACCACAACGTGCCGACCGATGAAAGCCGCCTCAAGGGCATCGACAACGAGGAAAGCCGCATTCAGGTCGAGACGCTGAAGCGCAATGCCGAGGAGTTCGGCATCGAATACTATGACGTCAACGACCCGCGGCAGGGCATCGTCCACATCATCGGCCCTGAACAGGGGTGGACGCTGCCGGGAACGACAATCGTCTGCGGTGACAGCCACACGGCGACGCACGGGGCCTTCGGGGCGCTTGCCCACGGCATCGGCACCTCGGAGGTCGAGCACGTCCTTGCCACCCAGACCCTGATCCAGAAGAAGTCGAAGAACATGCTGGTCGAGGTGACGGGCACGCCCGGCCCCGGGGTCACGGCCAAGGACATCACGCTGTCCATCATCGGCGCGACGGGCACGGCAGGCGGAACCGGGCACGTGATCGAATACGCCGGCGAGGCGATCCGCGGCCTTTCGATGGAAGGGCGGATGACGGTCTGCAACATGGCGATCGAGGGCGGGGCCCGTGCCGGCCTCATCGCCCCGGACGAAAAGACCTTCGAATACATCAAGGGCCGCCCGCACGCCCCGAAGGGCGCGGCCTGGGAGATGGCGCTCGAATACTGGAAGACACTCAGGTCGGACCCCGGGGCGCATTACGACAAGGTCGTGACGCTAAGGGCCGAGGATATCGCCCCCGTCGTCACCTGGGGCACCAGCCCCGAGGACGTGCTGCCCATCACCGCCACCGTCCCCCACCCCGAGGATTTCGAGGGGCCGAAGGTCGAAGCGGCGCGGCGCGCCCTCGAATACATGGGCCTCACGCCCGGACAGAAGTTGACCGAGGTCGAGATCGACACGGTGTTCATCGGCTCGTGCACCAACGGCCGCATCGAGGATCTGCGCGAAGTGGCGCGCATCGTCGAGGGCCGCCGCGTGAAGGAAGGCGTCCGCGCCATGATCGTGCCGGGCTCTGGCCTCGTGCGCCAGCAGGCCGAGGAAGAGGGCATCGCCCAGAAGCTCATCGAGGCCGGGTTCGAATGGCGGTTGCCGGGCTGTTCGATGTGCCTTGGCATGAACCCCGACCAGCTTCGCCCCGGTGAACGCTGCGCCTCGACCTCGAACCGGAATTTCGAAGGCCGTCAGGGACGCGGCGGACGAACGCATCTGGTCAGCCCGGCAATGGCCGCGGCCGCGGCGATCACGGGCCGCCTGACCGACGTGCGCGAACTCATCTGACGCGGCCTTTCAGGAAGGACAAGGCACATGGAAAAATTCACGACCGTCACGGGGATCGCGGCGCCCTTGCCGCTGATCAACGTCGACACCGACATGATCATCCCCAAGCAGTTCCTGAAGACGATCAAGCGTTCGGGGCTGGGGAAGAACCTTTTCGACGAGATGCGCTATGACGAGAACGGGAACGAAAACCCCGATTTCGTCCTCAACAAGCCCCCGTACCGCAACGCCGAGATCCTGGTCGCGGGCGACAATTTCGGCTGCGGATCCTCGCGCGAGCATGCGCCCTGGGCGCTCAAGGACTTCGGCATCCGGGTCATCATTGCCCCGTCCTTTGCCGACATCTTCTACAACAACTGCTTCAAGAACGGCATCCTGCCGATCACCCTGCCCGCGGACGAGGTCGAGGAGCTGATGCGCGAGGCCGAGAAGGGCGAGAACGCGCGCATGACCGTCGATCTCGAAGCCCAGACCATCACCACCGCCGATGGCAAGGTGCATCGCTTCGACATCGATCCGTTCCGCAAGCACTGCCTTCTCGAGGGGCTCGACGACATCGGCCTGACGATGGAGAAGGTCGCCCATATCGACGCCTTCGAAGCGCGCGCCCGGGCCGAACGACCCTGGCTCTGACGGCGGCGCAGGACGCCGGACGAACCGGACGCGTCGGGCCCCGGGGCGGGGCGCCGGCGCGTCCCCTTCCTGATGCAACCCGGTGACAGTTCCCCGGAAACGGGTGCCGTCCGATTCCCCGCGAGTCTTCAAGGACTTGCCTCATGGGCCGAAATTGGGCAAGAATGTGGCCCAATTGAGGCGGCCTGTGGCCAAGTGAAAAACCAGAGACCAAGACCGGCTGAACGCGGCACAAGATCGCGCCGGCATGAGGTGGGCGAGCAGTGATTTCCCGGCTGATCAGCGCTGGCGCGAGGGCGGCACTCGTCCTTCTGCTTGTGCTTACGCCTTCCCTGATCCTGCCGGGTCAGGGCAAGGATGTTGCCGACGCGCTTCTTGTCGTCGCCGCCTTCCTTTCGATCCTGACCTTCATCGAATACGCGACCGAGTTTCCGTCGCTCGTCGAGTTCCGCGATGCGCCCCCCTTCAATCGCCTGCGCTTCCTCACGCTGTTCATGACGGTTCTTCTTCTGTCGGTCGTGGCGCGCGCCGAATTCGACCCGACGCTGATGGTGCGCGTGGTGCGCGCGGTCGGGCTCGTCGTCGGCTATGCGATGGACTTTCCCTACAGTCCCGTGCGCCTTGTCGTCCTTGTCCTGCCGGAATCGAGTGAGCCCGGTCACGTCATCATGGTGCGGTCGATGGCCGGGCTTGCCTATCTGACGTCGCTTGTCATGCTTGCGGTCTTCGTCATCGTCATCCGGCTGCAGAACTGGCCCGAGAACAACGGCCCCTTCAACTTGTGGGTCAACCTTCCCACCTTCGACCCGACGTCGGGCGGCGACATCGTGGATCACCTGAACCGGGACGCGCGGCTCAACATCATCGCCGGCTTCGTCCTGCCCTTCGTCTTGCCCGGGATCGCCCGTCTCGGCGCCAACCAGCTCGAGCCCGGGGCGCTTCTGTCGCCGCAGGCGATGGTCTGGACCCTGACGCTCTGGGCCTTTCTGCCGGCCAGCCTGTTCATGCGCGGCATCGCGCTCGGGCGCATCGCCGACACGATTGCCGAGGAACGCAAGGCCGAGGAAGCGCGGCGTACAAGGCTGATCGGCGTTCGCCACGCATGACGGCCCGGCGCCTTCCCGCCACCCTCGGGGCGATCCTTGCCCTTGTCCTTCTGTCCTGCCTCGGGCCCGCGCGCGCCGACATCCGCATCGCCACCTTTGCCGCCGAGCTCTACCGGGACGGCCCCGGGATCCTCGTGCGCGACCTGGCGGATGGCAGAGATCCGGCCGTCGAGGCCACCGTCGAGATCCTCGCGACCGTCGCGCCCGACATCCTTGTCCTGACACGCATCGACCATGACGCCGATCTGGTCGCGCTCGGGCTCTTGCGGGACCGGCTGAAGGCATCGGGGCTCGACTACCCCCACGTCTTCGCCGCCGAGCCGAACAGCGGCATGGCGACGGGTGTCGATCTTGACGGTGACGGCCGCCTCGGCACGCCGCGGGATGCTCAGGGCTATGGCCGCTTCCGCGGCGCGCGGGGCATGGCCATCCTTTCCCGTTTCCCGATCCTGCGCGATCGGGTCCGGGACTTCTCGGCCCTTCTGTGGAAGGATCTGCCGGGCGACGGGCTTGACCCCCCGCCCTTCCCCTCGGCGGCGGCAAGGGCCGTCCAGCGGCTTTCTTCGACGGGACACTGGATCGTTCCCATCGCGGTGGACGAACGCCATGTCCTCAACGTCCTTGCCTTCGCGGCCACCGCGCCCGTCTTCGACGGCCCCGAGGACCGGAACGGCATCCGCAACCGGGACGAGATCCGGCTGTGGACGCGCGTGCTTGACGGTCTGGCACCGGACGGCCAACCGCTGACCGAGCCGTTCGTGATCGCGGGGCTCGCGAACCTCGACCCCTTCGACGGCGAAGGGCGCCATGATGCGATCCGCCAGCTCCTTGCCCATCCCCGCCTTCAGGATCCGAAACCGAAAAGCGAGGGAGGCGCCGCGCAAGCGCAGAAGGGTGCCAGCGCGCACAGGGGCGATCCCGCACTCGACACCGCAAGCTGGCCCGGCGAAGGGCCCGGCGCGCTCCGGGTGGACTACGTCCTGCCGTCCGCCGAGCTTCGCGTGACGGGGTCGGGGGTCTTCTGGCCCACCGAAGGCCCCGGCGCCCGCGCGGCGCGCCTGGCTTCTGCCCATCGGCTCGTCTGGGTCGACGTCGCCTTCCCCGACTGAGCCCCAGCCCGCGCGACCGGGACATCGAAGCGGCTTGATTCCGTCGCCCCGGCAAGCTAGGCCAGCGGCGACATTCCGACAGGCAAGGAGCAGCCGCGATGCAGAACCCCAGCCTTCTGGTCCTTCCCGGTGACGGCATCGGCCCCGAAGTCATGGCCGAAGTCACGCGCATCATCGAATGGTTCGGCGACCGGCGCGGCCTTCGCTTCGACGTCGAGGAAGACCTTGTCGGCGGGGCCGCCTACGATGTGCATGGCGTACCCCTTGCCGACAGCACGATGGAGAAGGCGCAGCGGGTCGATGCGGTCCTTCTGGGGGCCGTCGGCGGGCCGAAATACGACGCCCTGCCCTTCGAGGTGAAACCCGAGCGCGGCCTTCTTCGCCTGCGCAAGGAAATGGACCTGTTCGCCAACCTCCGGCCGGCGCAGTGCTTCGACGCGCTTGCGGACGCCTCTTCGCTCAAACGGGACGTGGTGGCCGGCCTCGACATCATGATCGTGCGCGAACTGACGTCGGGCATCTATTTCGGAGAGCCGCGCGGCATCTTCCCCGACAACGAAGGGGGGCGCGTCGGCATCAACACCCAGCGCTACACCACCGAAGAGGTGCGTCGCGTGGCGCGCGTCGCCTTCGAACTTGCCCGGCGGCGGCAGAACCGCGTCTGCTCGATGGAGAAGGCGAACGTCATGGAATCCGGCATCCTCTGGCGCGAGGAGGTCCAGTGGGTCCATGACAACGAATATCCCGACGTGGAACTGTCCCACATGTATGCGGACGCCGGCGGCATGCAGCTTGTCCGGTGGCCAAAGCAGTTCGACGTGATCGTCACCGACAACCTGTTCGGCGACCTTCTGTCGGACGTGGCGGCCATGTTGACGGGCTCGCTCGGGATGCTGCCGTCGGCCTCGCTTGGCGCACCGATGGAGAACGGCCGCCCGAAGGCGCTTTACGAGCCCGTGCACGGCTCGGCCCCCGACATCGCGGGACAGGGCAAGGCCAACCCCTGCGCCTGCATCCTGAGCTTCGCCATGGCGCTGCGCTATTCCTTCGACCAGGGCGCCGAGGCCGACCGGCTCGAGCGCGCGGTCGAGACGGTCCTTGGCCGCGGCGTGCGCACCCCCGATCTGATGCAGGTCGAGGGGAAGGCGCCGGCCACCACGCGCGGGATGGGCGACGCCATCCTCGCCGCGCTGGACGAGACGGCGTAGCGGGCTGCCCGCGCGGCCGCGGGCCGGGCGGGCGCGTCCAGCCAAGGGGGCCGGCTACATGGATCTTCGCGGCGTCCTCTATGCCTTGGCGGCGTTCGCGATCTTCGCAACGCACGACGCCATCATCAAGACGCTGGGCCAGGGCTATTCGCCGATCCAGCTGATCTTCTTCAGCACGTTGTTCGGCTTCCCGCTGGTCACGCTCATGCTGATGCACGACCCCACGCGCGGCAACCTGCGGCCGGTGCACCCCGTCTGGGTCGGCATCCGCACGGCGGCCACGGTTGGCGCGTCCCTTTGCGTATTCTACGCGTTTTCGGTCCTGCCGCTGGCCCAGACCTACGCCATCCTCTTCACGATGCCGCTCATCATTACGGTCCTGGCCGTGCCAATGCTGGGCGAACGCATCGG
>RFGD01000535.1 GCA_003696705.1 Alphaproteobacteria bacterium
CCGAGCAAGGCGATACACCGGGCGACATGGATCATGACGGCATCGATGATGAACACGATGATGATCGGGATGGCGACGGCAAGTCCAATGATCACGATGCCGACCCGGATCGCCCGGACGAATGATTGTGATGCCAAGGAAGCCTGGGCTCAGAAATCTGCGGAAGATCCGATCGAGTCATTCCTGATGGTTGTTGGAGGGAGAAGCTGGATGGAAAGTCGTTCCGGATCCGGCTTTTCGATGGAGGTTGCATCAAGGGTGGGGTTTTGGCATGGTGCGACCATGCGTCAATGGGTCGCCAGAATCGTCATCGGCAGCCTGCTGCTTGTCAGCAGCACGCCGATGCTGGCCAATGCCTGTAACATGCCGGGCATGCAGGCCACGGCGATGGCGAACATGGCCGACGACGATGCCGACTGCTGTATCGAGTGCGGCTGCCGATACATGAATCAGCTGGACTCGCTGCCGCATCAGCTGGCGCCGCATGCGCTGGACAGCGGCTCACCGGTTCGCGAGGTGGCCTGGCTGGTTCCTGCGCCAGCGGCCGACAACCCTCCGATCGAGCTGCCATTACGCATTCCCGTTCCCCCGCCGGAATCCCTGATTTCCTGAATCTCAATCCATCCCTTTGATGGCAAGGATCGGTCCGCTTTGCGGATCCGAGGACTTGCATGCGCCGGGCTATGCGTCCGGTATCAGGAAAACACAGGAGAGAATCAATGAACATCAAACCATTTTCGGCCCTGCTGCTGGCAGCGGCCGTACTACTGGCCGTGCCGCAGCAGGCGGATGCCTACATCGGCCTGTGTTGCGGCAAATGCGGCGGCAACATGCCGATGAATATCCCCGGCGGCGGCATTCCGGAAACACACGAGTTCCGATTCAAGCTGCAGCCGATGCAGATGCATATGTCCGGGTTGCGCTCGGGTACGACGGACGTGGCAACCGACAGCGTGCTCGGCATGCCGGTGATGATGGGCATGCCAACCGGCAAATACATGGCCGCCCCCACATCGATGGACATGACCATGCTCAATATCGCCGCCGGCTACAGCTTCACGGATGATTTTTTCGCCGGCGTCATGGCCATGTATGCCGACAACCGCATGGACATGCGCTTTAACAGCATGATGCGGATGATGACCGGCCAGCCCGGCTTCACGATGACATCGAAGGGCATCATGGACACGATGCTGATGACGAAATACCGGCTGTATGCCGACGATCCGATGATTCCGTCCTCC
>RFGD01000536.1 GCA_003696705.1 Alphaproteobacteria bacterium
ACGCCGGCGGCCAGGGGCGCTTCCGGGCCGACGATGACGAAATCGATCGCATTGGCCTCGGCGAAGGCGACGACCGCGACAGGGTCGAGGATGTCGAGCGCGGCGCATTCCGCAATTTCGGCGATACCGGCATTGCCGGGCGCGACGATCAGCCGGTCGCATTTCGGGTTCTGCTTGGTCGCCCAGGCCAGCGCGTGTTCGCGCCCGCCGCCGCCAAGGATAAGGATGTTCATCGGGCCTGCCTCCGCCCCCCTTTGCTGCCTTGGGTTCTAGGCATTGATCGCGCCAATCTCAAGGCCCCGGGGACGCGTCGGGGATCTTGGACCCGGTCGCGTAATGGCCTAGGGTCGGGGGGATCGAGGCAGGACAGCGATGGCAGATATCTTCGAGCCCGAAATTCCCGGCGAAAACGCGCCCGAGTTCACCGTGTCCGAGATCTCGGGCGCCGTGAAACGGCTCATCGAGGGCGAGTTCGCGCACGTCCGTGTCCGGGGCGAGATCGGCCGCGTGTCCCGACCGCGCTCGGGGCATGTGTATCTGGATCTCAAGGACGAACGGGCGGTGCTGTCGGGCGTCATCTGGCGCGGCGTGGCCGCGCGCCTTCAGGTGCAGCCCGAAGAGGGGATGGAGGTCATCGCCACGGGGCGGCTGACCACCTTCCCGGGGCAGTCGAAATACCAGATCGTGATCGAATCGCTGTCGCCAGCGGGGATCGGCGCGCTCATGGCCATGCTCGAACGGCGCCGCAAGGCGCTGGCCGCGGAAGGGCTTTTCGCGGCCGAGCGCAAGCGCCCGCTGCCGTTCCTGCCCGAGGTGATCGGCGTCGTGACCTCGCCCTCGGGGGCGGTGATCCGCGACATCCTTCACCGTCTGCGTGACCGTTTCCCGCGGCATGTGGTCATCTGGCCCGTCGCCGTGCAGGGGGAACGCTGCGCCCCCGAGGTGGCGCGCGCCGTGCGCGGGTTCAACGCGCTTGCCCCCGACGGTCCGATCCCGCGGCCCGATGTCATCATTGTCGCGCGCGGCGGCGGTTCGATCGAGGATCTGTGGGGCTTCAACGAGGAAGAGGTCGTGCGCGCCGTCGCCGAAAGCGCCATTCCGGTGATTTCGGCCGTCGGGCACGAGACCGACACGACCCTTGTCGACCATGCCGCCGACGTGCGCGCGCCGACGCCGACGGCCGCCGCCGAGATGGCCGTGCCCGTTCGGCTCGAACTTCTGGCGACGGTCGAGGATCTGTCGGGCCGGCTTGGGCGCGCCGCCGCCACGGCGCTCGAACGCCGGCGCCAGCGTGTCGCGGATCTGGGCCGGCTCCTGCCGCGCCCCGAATCGCTTGTCCAGTCCTGGCGACAGACCCTCGATCACCTGGATCAGCGCTTGCCGACGGCCCTGCGCGCCCTGGCCCGAGAGCGCCGGCTTCGCTACACGCGCGTCGCCGCGCCGTTTTCGGCCCGCGTCCTGGCGGTTTCGCTGGCGCGGCACCAGGAGCGGCTGGGCGATCTGGCCGGCCGGCTTTCCCCGGCGATGGCGCGGCGTCTGGCCGACGCGAGGCGCGAGGCCGCACGCACCTCGGCCGGGCTGAGGCCGCGGACGGTCGCCGCGACGGTCCTGCGCGCCCGGCGTGACCTCGACGCGCTGTCGCAGCGCCTTGCCACCGTGGCCGAGGCGCGCCAGGCGCGCCTTCGCGACCGGCTCGAGGCGCTCGAACGCATGCGCCAGACGCTTGGCTACAAGGAGACGCTGCGCCGTGGCTATGCCGTCGTGCGCGCCGGTGAGGAGGTCGTCACCCGCGCCCGGGACGCGCGGCGCCATGCCGGGCTCGAGATCGAATTCCACGACGGCAAGGTCCCCGTCCGGGTCGCGGCGGAAGAAAAGGCGCCGCCGGCCGCGCCGCGTCGGGGTCGGCCGGGCGGCGGGGGAGGCGACGGCCAGGGCAGCCTGTTCTGAGCGCACCCTTCCCGACCGGATCGTTCCGCGGCCAGCCTTTCACACGGACGGTTCGGGCCCGGGGCAGGACAGGGGTTCCTCGGCCCGCTCGACCTCGATGACGGCCAGCGCGCCGTTCGGCGCCACGTAGCGCGCGCCGATGCGCCCGTCCTCGAACGCCTCGAAGATCCAGCACTGGGGCTCGGGCAAGGTGTCGTAGACGAAGCAGATGGCCTGCCCGTCCTGGTAATACCGGCCTTCCTCGCAGTGATCGTCGAGAAAGGACCAGAGGACCCGGCGCCCTGGCAGGTATTGCTCGGCGCCGTAGGCCCGGCCGCGAATTCCGTAGTAAAGCGTGCGGCCCGTCACGAGGCGCTCGAATTCCTCGACGCTGAGCGGGTCGGCCGGGGCGGGCAGGGCGGTGCCGCCCGCAAGTGCGGCAAGCGCGGCCGCCATCAGCGCCATCAGGACCCGGTGCATGGCATCTCTCCGTTCTGATCGCCGGTCACGGCGTCGCGGTCGACCCGCGCGACGCGCGGGTCCATGAGCCGGCGCCACGCCCGCGGCCAGAGCGCGATTGCCGCCATCACCGGCAGGGGATGGGGCAGCCGCGGGGCGCCG
>RFGD01000537.1 GCA_003696705.1 Alphaproteobacteria bacterium
CCCCGGCAAGGCCCCTCCTGCCGAGGTCGCCTGCCTTAAGGCACGGCTCTGGGGGAAACTCAACCCTTCGGCGTGGAAATCCGGCGGGCGACAGGCGGGCGCGACCGGGGGCGTTGCAGGAAGGGAACGCCCCCCCGGGTCTCAGCCTTCCTGTTCCGACAGGAAACGCTCGGCCTCGAGGGCTGCCATGCATCCCATGCCGGCCGAGGTGATCGCCTGGCGATACTTGAAGTCGGTGATGTCGCCGGCGGCGAAGACCCCGTCGATCGAGGTCGCCGTTGAATCGGGCTTCGTGACCACATAGCCGCCCATGTGCGTCTCGAGCTGATCCTTGACCAGTTCGGACGCGGGCGCATGTCCGATGGCAATGAACACGCCCTTGCAGGGGATCTCGTGCGTCTGGCCGGTATTGACGTCGCGGACCCGGACGCCGGTGACGCCAAGGGGATCTTCCTCGCCCAGGATTTCCTCGACGGTGTGGTTCCAGACCACCTCGATCTTCGGGTTCTTGAACAGGCGCTCCTGCAGGATCTTCTCGGCCCGAAGCGAGTCGCGCCGGTGGATGAGCGTGACCTTCGAGGCGAAGTTCGTCAGAAACAGCGCCTCTTCCACTGCGGTGTTGCCGCCGCCGACGACGACAACCTCCTGGCCGCGGTAGAAGAAGCCGTCGCAGGTTGCACAGGCCGAGACGCCGAAACCCTTGAACTTCTCTTCGGACGGAAGGCCAAGCCACCGCGCCTGCGCGCCGGTGGCCAGGATCACTGCATCGGCGGTGTAGGTGGTGCCGCTGTCGCCTATGGCCGTGAACGGCCGCGCCGAGAGGTCGAGCCGCGTGATGATGTCCGCGACGATGTCGGTGCCGACGGCGCGGGCGTGCGCTTCCATGCGCGCCATGAGTTCGGGGCCCTGGACCTCGATGTCGCCGGGCCAGTTCTCGACCTCGGTCGTGATGGTCAGCTGTCCGCCGGGCTGCATGCCCTGGATCAGCACGGGTTCGAGCATCGCGCGCGCAGCGTAGATGGCCGCGGTATACCCCGCGGGCCCCGAGCCGATGATGAGAACCTTCGCGTGGCGCGTATCGGGCATTCGGGAGCCTCCTTGTTTCTGGCGGGACAAGACCGGCCGGTGGGCCGCGCGTCGATATAGGCGGAAATCGGC
>RFGD01000538.1 GCA_003696705.1 Alphaproteobacteria bacterium
CCCAAGGTCGGCATCGACATCAACCTCGGCTTCGTGACGATCACGGCCGAGACCCGCTGGCTGACGCGGGCCTGGCTGGGCGCGCTCATCGTCATGTTCCTGAACACGGCGGCCTATTCGGGCGAGATCTTCTATGGCGCGCTGCGTTCGGTGCCGAAGGGCGATCTCGAGGCGGCCGACGCCTACGGGATTTCCGGTTGGGCGAAGTTCCGACGCATCGTGTGGCCGACCATGCTGCGCCTCGCCTGGCCGGCCTACACGAACGAGGCCATCTTCCTTTTCCACGCGACGACGCTCGTCTTCTTCTCGAGCTTTCCGGCCTGGCGGCAGAAGGGCGACGCGCTCTACTACGCAAGCTATTTCGCCGACAAGACCTTCAACCCGTTCATCCCCTATCCGATCCTGGCGGGCTATTTCATCCTGCTCACGCTGACCATCGTCGGCATCTTCGGTCTTGTGAACCGGCGGCTCAATCGCCACCTTCCGGCCGAGCGGAGAAGTCGCGTGCGCTATCGACCGCGCTTCCTGCGCTGAGCTGACCCATGCCCATGACCGAAGCCGAGATGCACGCATGGCTCGAAGCGCATCCCGAAGTGCGCACGATCCGCGTCGCCGCGGCCGACCTGAACGGCCAGGCCCGTGGCAAGCGGCTGCCGGCGCGAAGCGCGGCGAAGGCCATCGACGGCGGCACGCGCTTTCCCCTGTCGGTCATGAACCTGGATATCTGGGGCGAAGACATCGAGGACAGCCCGCTTGTCTTTGCCAGCGGTGATCCTGACGGGCTTCTTCTGCCGACCGGTCGGGGCTTCGTCCCCATGCCCTGGCTCGAGGCGCCGACCGCGCTCTTGCCGCTCTGGATGTTTCGCGATGACGGCACGCCGTTCGCAGGCGATCCGCGCCACGCCCTTCATCGGGTCGCCGAGCGCTGGCGGGCGCGCGGCCTTGCTCCGGTAGTGGCGACCGAGCTTGAATTCTATCTGATCGACGACACCGGCGGGGCGCCGACGGTCCCGCGCTCGCCCCGCTCCGGCAAGCGCCGGAAGCAGGGGGAAATTCTCTCGCTTCGGGCGCTTGACGCCTTCGATGCCTTCTTCACCGACCTTTACGATGCGGCCGAGGCGATGGACATTCCCGCCGATGCCGCGATCTCGGAAGCGGGCATGGGCCAGTTCGAGATCAACCTTCTTCACGTCGACGACCCCCTCAAGGCCGCCGACGACGCCTGGCTGTTCAAGATGCTGGTCAAGGGGCTTGCCCGCCGACACGGCTTCGCCGCCAGCTTTGCGGCCAAGCCCTATCGCGACTATTCGGGCAACGGGATGCATGTGCATTTCTCGGCGCTCGACGCGAGCGGGCGCAACATCTTCGATGACGGCACCGAGAAGGGCTCGGACGCGCTTCGCCATGCCATCGGCGGCTGTCTGAAGATGCTGCCTGCGCTGACACTGATCTTTGCCCCGCATGCCAACAGCTATGAACGCCTTGTCCCCGGCGCCCACGCGCCGACCGGCATCGCCTGGGGATACGAGAACCGCACGACGGCAATCAGGGTGCCGTCGGGTCCGGGGGTGGCCCGGCGGCTCGAACACCGGGTGGCCGGCGGCGACGTGAACCCCTATCTCATGCTGGCCGCCGTCCTCGGCAGCGCGCTTGTCGGGCTCGAGGACGGGGCAGAGCCGCCCGAGCCGCTGACGGGCAACGCCTATGCCGCCCGGCTTCCGCAGATCCCGTCCGCCTGGGCCGAGGCAATCGACCGCTTCGCCTCCGACCCCGAGGTCGGGCGGGTGTTCGCCCCGGAACTCGTGCAGAACCTGGTGCTGACGAAGCGCCAGGAACAGCGTTACATGGCCGAGCTTGACCGCGACGAACAGCTTGCCATCTATCTTGACAGCGTGTGACGACTTGCGGGCGGGCAGGCCCCTTTGCTAGCGTCGCGACAGGCCTTTCGCGAGTGATCCCATGTTGATCGGCATTCTGGAAACCGGCCATGCGCCCGAACAGCTTCAGGCGCGGCACGGCGACTATGGCGCCATGTTCGAGCGCCTCCTTGGCGGTCGCGGCTTCAGCTTTCGGCGCTACGACGTCGAACATGGCGAACTTCCGCAGGACCCGGCCGAGGCGGATGCCTGGCTCATAACCGGCTCTCGGCACGGGGTGAACGACCCGCTTCCCTGGATCGCCCCGCTCGAAGCGTTCATCCGCAAGGCGCGCGAGGCGCACGTGCCCGTCGTCGGCATCTGCTTCGGTCATCAGCTTCTGGCGAAGGCCCTCGGCGGCAAGGTCGAGCGTCATCCCGGCGGCTGGATCGTGGGGCCGCAAAGCTATGACTTCGGCGGACGGTCCCTGCGCCTGAACGCCTGGCATCAGGACCAGGTCACGCGCCCCCCGGCCGACGCCCGCACGATTGCCACGGGACCCGATTGCGCCCATGCCGCCCTGGCCTACGGCGACTGGGCGATCTCGTTGCAGGCGCACCCCGAATTTGACGACGCCTTCCTTGCGGGCCTCATCGACACGCGTGGCCGCGGGGTGGTGCCCGAGCCGCGCCTCGAGGCCGGCCGGGCGGCGCTGGGCCCCGGCCCCGAGAGTGACGAAGTCGCACGCATGCTGGCCGAGTTTCTGACACGCGCCCACCGGGCGCCCGCGAGGGAGGACAAGGAGAGATGATGAGGGATCTTCCCGACTGGCGCGACCTCCTTCCCGAGGCGGCAAGGATCTACATCGCGCAAGGCCGGCTAGACGAGATCGAGTGCGTCATCGCCGATCTGCCGGGCGTCGCCCGGGGAAAGGCCATGCCGGCGTCGAAATTCGCAAAGCAGAAGCATTTCTACCTGCCGAACTCGATCTTCATGCAGACTATCGCCGGCGACTGGGCCGTGAAGGCCACCGAGACCTTCACCGAACCCGACATGATCCTGGTCCCCGATTTCTCGACGGCGTCGGCAGCGCCCTGGACGGCCGACTACACGCTTCAGATCATCCATGACGCCATGGATCAGGCCGGCAATCCGGTGCCCATCGCGCCCCGGAATGTCCTGCGCCGCGTCGTCGCGATGTACGAGGCACGGGGCTGGCGGCCCGTCGTCGCGCCCGAGATGGAGTTCTTCATCGTGGCGCCGAACACCGACCCCTCGCGCCCCATCGAACCCCCCATCGGCCGCAGCGGCCGCAAGGCCGCGGCCCGCCAGGCCTATTCGGTTTCGGCCGTGGACGAATACGGTCCCGTCATCGACGACATCTACGATTTCGCCGAGGCCCAGGGCCTCGAGATCGACGGCATCACGCAGGAAGGCGGCGCCGGTCAGATCGAGATCAACCTGCGCCACGGCAGCCCGGTGCGTCTTGCCGACGAGGTGTTCTACTTCAAGCGGCTCATCCGAGAGGCGGCGCTGCGCCACGACATGTATGCCACCTTCATGGCGAAGCCGATGGAAGGCGAGCCGGGTTCGGCCATGCACATGCACCATTCGGTGATCGACATCGCCACCGGGCAGAACCTCTTTGCCGACGACGGGGGCGCCGAGACCCCCGCCTTCCGTCATTTCATCGCGGGGCTTCAGACCTACCTGCCCTCGGTGATCGCGATCCTGGCGCCCTACGTGAACAGCTACCGACGCTACGTCCGGGATTTCGCAGCTCCGATCAACCTCGAATGGGGGCGCGACAACCGGACCACGGGGCTGCGCGTGCCGGTCTCGGACTCCCAGGCGCGCCGGGTCGAAAACCGCCTGGCCGGCATGGATTGCAACCCCTATCTGGCCATGGCGGCGTCGCTGGCCTGTGGCTATCTGGGAATGGTCGAAGAGCTCGAACCGAAACCCGAATGCACCGGCGACGCCTATCGCGGCGACGAAGACATCCCGCGCGATCTTGGCCATGCGCTCGAGCTCTTCCGCGAGGCCGGCAAGCTTCGCGACATTCTCGGCACCGAATTCAGTCAGGTCTACACGGCCGTCAAGGAACTCGAATACACCGAATTCCTTCAGGTCATCAGCCCGTGGGAACGCGAACACCTCCTTCTGAACGTGTGAACCGAACGCATGAACCTGTTGTTCGCGAATGATCGCCCCGGGAAGTATCCGCCCAGCTGGTATGCCGACACGGTGACGCCCCTGCCGCCCTTCGCGCCGCTCCGCGGCGAAGAGCGTGCCGATGTCTGTGTCATCGGCGGCGGCTACACCGGGCTTTCGGCGGCGCTGCACCTGGCACGGCAGGGCCTGGGGGTGCGCCTTCTCGAAGCGCACCGGGTGGGCTTCGGTGCCTCGGGGCGGAACGGCGGTCAGGTCGGCTCGGGTCAGCGGGTCGGGCAGCGAAAGCTCGAGCGCATGGTCGGCCGGGACGACGCAAGGCGCCTCTGGCAGGTGGCCGAGGACGCCAAGGCACTCGTGCGCGCGCTTGCCACGGGTCCCATCCCCGAAGCACGTTGGCAGGACGGGATCGTCGAGGCGTGCTGGCACGACCGAGAGGTCCGCGACGCCCACGCCGAGGCCGAACACCTCTCGCGCGCCTACGGCTATGACCGCATCCGGCCCCTTGACCGGGCAGAGATCGGGGCCATCGTGAAGTCGCCGGTCTACCGGGGCGGGACGCTCGACAGCGGCGCGGGCCACATCCATCCCCTTGCCTTCGCCCTTGGCCTTGCGCGGCTGGCGACCGAGGCGGGCGCGAGGATCCACGAGATGACGACCGTGCATCGGATCGACGGCGGCGGCAAGTATGTCATCCGCGCCGATCGCGGTCGCGTCGTCGCCGATCATGTCGTCATGGCGACCAACGGCTATGCGCCCGGGCTCGATCGCGCGCTGGCGCAGCGCGTCATGCCCATCAACAACTTCATCGTCGCGACCGAACCCCTGGGCGAGCGGGCCGCCGAAATCCTGTCAGAACCCGTCGCCGTCGCCGACACGCGCTTCGTCGTGAACTATTTCCGGCTTTCGCATGACGGACGGCTCCTCTTCGGCGGGGGCGAGAGCTATGGCTATCGCTTTCCGAAGGACATTGCCGCCGTCGTTCGCCGGCCCATGACCGAGGTCTTCCCCCAGCTTAGCAAAACCCGCATCGACTATGCCTGGGGCGGGACGCTGGCCATCACCGTGTCTCGGTTGCCGGTCTTCCTGCGCAAGGCGCCCGGGTTCTGGGCGGCGGCCGGGTACTCGGGGCACGGGGTGGCCCTTGCAACGGAAGCCGGCCGCATGGTCGCCGCTGCCTTAGCCGGCGAGGCGGGACGCTTCGAACTGATGGCGCGCCTGCCGCATCCGCGTTTCCCGGGGGGGCAGCTTCTTCGGACGCCGCTTCTGGCCACGGCCATGCGCTGGTACGCGCTGCGCGACAGGCTGGGGATCTGAACCGGCCACTCTCGGCGTTGTGCGCCTTCGGGCAAGCGAATACTGTCGCTCCAGACATCCGCTTTCAGAGGCATCGCATGACCGAAACGCTCCCGAACAGCCTGTCCGCCCTGGCCGAGAAATACAGCTTCTTCGGCTTCACCGACCTGCCCACGGTTCACCGCCGCGGCGTCGTCGTCCTGACGCACGGCGAAGGCCCTTACGTCTTCGATACCGAGGGCCGGCGGTATCTTGATGCGAATTCGGGTCTGTGGAACATGGTCGCGGGCTTCGATCACCCCGGCCTCATCGCAGCCGCGAAGGCCCAATACGACCGCTTCCCGGGATACCACGCCTTTTTCGGGCGCATGGCCGATCAGACGGTGCGGCTCTCGGAGCGGCTTGTCGAGGTCTCGCCCTTCCCGCGGGGGCGCGTCTTCTACACGAACTCGGGCTCGGAAGCCAACGACACGATGGTCAAGATGCTCTGGTTCCTCAACCACGTCGAGGGCAAGCCGGAGCGGCGCAAGATCCTGACGCGCAAGAACGCCTATCACGGCGTCACCGCAGTTGCGGCGTCGATGACGGGCAAGCCCTACAACGAACTCTTCGGCCTGCCGCTGCCCGGCTTCATCCACCTGACCTGCCCGCACTACTGGCGAGAGGGCCGGCCGGGCGAATCCGAGGCCGAGTTCACCCAACGGCTGGCAGAAGAGCTCGAGGCGGTGATCGCGCGCGAGGGCGCCGAGACCATCGCCGGCTTCTTCGCCGAACCGGTCATGGGTGCCGGCGGCGTCATCCCGCCCTCGGCCGGCTACTTCCAGGCCATTCAGCCCATCCTGAAAGAGCACGGGATCCCCCTCATCTCGGACGAGGTCATCTGCGGCTTCGGCCGCACCGGCGAGGTCTGGGGGTGCGAAACCTACGGCTTCATGCCCGACGCCATCATCTCGTCGAAATGCCTGACGGCCGGCTTCTTCCCGATGGGCGCGGTCATCCTCGGCCCCGAACTTTCAGACCGGCTCGAAAATGCCGCGGAACAGGTCGAGGAATTTCCCCATGGCTTCACCGCCTCGGGCCACCCCGTGGGCGCGGCCATCGCGCTCAAGGCGATTGACGTGATCCTCGAGGAAGGGCTTCTCGAGAACGTGCGCCGCCTCACGCCAGCCTTCGAGGCGGGGCTTCGCCGGCTGGCCGAACACCCGAACATTGGCGAATGGCGGGGAAAGGGCCTCATGGGCGCGCTCGAGGCCGTCAGCGACAAGGAGACGAAGGCCCCCTTCCCGGCCGAACTGTCGGTGTCAGAGCGGATTGCCAACGCCTGCACCGATCACGGCCTGATCTGCCGCCCCCTTGGCCAGTCGATCGTCCTTTGTCCGCCGTTCATCATGACCGACGCACAGATGGCCGAAATGTTCGAAAAGCTCGAAGCGGCCCTGACCGAGGTCTTTGCCGAGATCAACGGCTGATCGCCCCAAACGGGCCGCCGCCGGGGCGCGCAGGCGACGGGGCGCGCCAGCGACCCCGGTCGCGGTCACCAAGTGCCCAGCGCCCGGCTAGCCCTCGGAAAGTTTCGAGAGCTTTTCCTGCAACTCGGCCAGCTGTCGCTTGATGGCGTCGATCTCGGACTTGTCGTTCTCGTCTTCTTCGGCTTGGGCGCGCTGTCCGGTGCCCATCATTGCGCTCAGGAACTCTTGCTGGCGCTTCTGAAGGTCCGCAAAGCCGGGAAAGGCCGCCATCGGATTCGGCATCGAGGACAGGTTCTTCATCATCTGTTCCTGCCCGTTGCGCAGCATCTCGAACGAAGCGGCCAGGAACTGTGGCACGATCGACTGGGCCTGGCTTGTATAGCTGCGCACCAGATCGGTCAGAACCTCGAGCGGCAGGACGTTTTCGCCGCGGCTCTCGTGCTCGGCGATGATCTGAAGAAGATATTGCCGTGTCAGGTCGTCGCCGGTCTTCAGGTCGATGATCTGCACGTCGCGCCCTTCGCGGATGAAGCGCGCGATATCCTCGAGCGTCACGTAGTCGCTCGTCTCGGTGTTGTAGAGCCTGCGGCTGGCGTAGCGCTTGATAAGGAGCGGCTTCTTCTCGTTCTCGGCCACGGACGCACTCCCTTGTTGTCCTCGCCCGGAAGCTTAGGCAAGCCGCACCGCGCCCGCAAACAAAAAGGGCGGGTCACAATGACCCGCCCAGATGACGGCATCCGCATTCGGGAGGAGGAACGCGATGCCGCAGGGAGAATGCGTTCGCTTACTTCGCCGCAGCGGCGGCCTTCTTCACGGCCGTGGTCGCTTCGGCCGTCGCCTTCTTGACGGCGGCGGTCGCGTCTTCCGACAGGTCCTTGCCGGCGGCCAGCATCAGCTCGACCGTCTCCATCTGGACCTTCTTCGCGATCTCGGCGAAGGCGGCGATCTTCTCGACATTCGTCTCGGCGGCAGCCGAGGCGAAATCCGTCACCGCCTTGGTGTAGTCGGCCGGGTCTTCCTTGACCTTGACCACGTCGGCGACCTTGGCGAGGGTTTCCTTCGTCCAGGCGCTCGACACTTCGGTCGACTTCTCGGCCGCTTCGAGGGCGACGTTCATCAGCTTCTCGGCAAGCGCGGCCTGCGAACGGAAAGCGTTCTCGAACGCCTTCTGGTCAACAGGGAACGCGCCCATCATGTCAGCGAAATACTTGGTGTAGTCTTGTGCCTTGGCCATCTTCATGCTCCTTCCGCAATTCTGGGCCCCAGTGGCCCTTGCCGCGTCTGCACAATAAATAGCCGCTGCACCGCAGCATTTCAAGGGATTTATGCTGCAACGCAGCAATAAAATTTTTCCTTGCAGTTCAGGACTTTGGCTGCATCAGGACGTAAGTTCCGGGGGCCGGCCCCAGCGACTCGACCGGTTCGCGGGCCGGAATCATCGCGCCAGAGCGGCGGCCAAGCCACTCGGCCCAGCGCGGCCACCAGCTCCCTTCGTTGTGCGTCGCCTCTGCAAGCCATTCGAGCGGATCGCCCTTCGGCGGCGAACCCGTGTAGTGACCATATTTCTTCTTCGACGGCGGGTTCACGATGCCGGCGATGTGGCCGGATTCGGACAGGATGAACGACTTGTCCCGGCTGCCGAACTGCTTGACGCCGTTGAACGAGGCCTTCCATTCCGCAATGTGGTCGGTCTGGCAGGCAATGGCCATGACCGGAAGCTTGACGTCCCGGATGCCGATACGCTCGCCAAGAATCTCGAACTCGCCCCTTGCGAAAAGATTGTCCTGGCAAAGCTGGCGCAGATATTCGACCACGAAGCGCCCGGGCAGGTTCGTGCCGTCGCTGTTCCAGTAGAGAAGATCGAAGGCCGGAGGTGCCTCGCCCATCATGTAGCTTCGGATCGCGGGCTGATAGACCAGATCCTTGGCCCGCAGATACGAGAAGGTGCGCGACATGAAGAAGGCGTGAAGATAGCCCTTTCGCGCCACCTCGCGCTCTATCCCCTCGATGAAGTCGTCCTGGATGAAGACGGCCATCTCTCCGGGGTCGGTGAAATCGGTCAGCGTGGTGAAGAAGGTCGCGCTTCGCAACGACTTGTCGCCGCGCTTTTGAAGAAGGGCGGATGTCAGGGCCAGCGTCGTGCCGCCGATGCAGTAGCCGACGGCGTTGATCCTGTCCTCGCCGGTCAGACGCTTCACCTGGTCGATCGCGGTCAGGAAGCCTTCCTCGACATAGGTGTCGAGGCCGACGTCCGCATAGCTTGCATCCGGGTTCACCCAGGATGTCATGAACACCGTGAACCCCTGCTCGACCAGCCACTTGACCATGCTGTTGGCCGGCTTGAGATCGAGGATGTAGAACTTGTTGATCCAGGGCGGGAAGAACAGAAGCGGCGTGCGCCGGACCTTCTCGGTCGCGGGCCGGTACTGGATCAGCTCGAACATGCGGTTGCGAAAGACGACCTCGCCGGGGGTGGTGGCCAGGTTGTCGCCGACGCGAAAGGCGTCCTTGTCGGCCAGCGTGACAAGAAGATCGCCCTCGTTCGCCTCGATGTCGCGCACGAGGTTCTCGAGCCCGCGCACGAGCGATTCCCCGTCGGTCTCGATCGCCTTCTGAAGCGCTTCGGGGTTGGTGCCGAGGAAATTGGCCGGAGAGAACAAGTCGAGGATCTGGCGAGCGAAGAACTCGACGCGGCGCTTCTCGGCCGGGTCCAGCCCCTCGACGTCGCGCACGGCGTTCTCGATCGCCTCGGCGTTGATGAGGTATTGCTGCTTCAGAAGGTTGAAGAAGGGATGCTGGTCCCACAGGGGACTTGCAAAGCGCCGGTCCTTGGCCTCGACCACCGGCGGCGGCGCGCGAAGCTCGCCCGAGGCCAGGGCGCGCTGCGCCTCGGCGAAAAGCTTCAGCGTCTTGCCCCAGTACGAGATCTGGTGCTCGATCACCTTCGAGGGGTTCGTGATCATTTCGGCCATGTAGGCCGCGGCCGCCTTCGCATAGACGTCGTGCCCGGGCGCATGAAGACCGGGGTCGGACACCCGCCGGCGCGACAGCGCCGTGACCAGCCGCTGTGACAGCTCTTCGAGCCGCTGGAGGTTCCGGTTCAGTTTTTCGAGATCGCCGGACCCCTGGGGCTGCTCGGTAGCTTCATTCATAACTAGGACTTGACCCGTGATGCTGCAGACGCAAAATGACGTGACGCTTGCGCGGCCCCGTCATGTGACCGCAAGGCAAGTATAGCGAGAGAGGATCGGCCGTGAAACACCTGGCGACCTACGATCTTATGGAAACGTTCCGCATCACCAACCAGTGGCTTGGTGCGACGGCCGAGGCCATGGGGTCCTATCCGGCGTTGGGACTTGCGCCGAACCCCTATCTTCAGCTCATGCGCGCCTGGGGCAAGGTGACGGCGCGCACCTTCGAGCGGATGGTCGCCAAGCCCGACTGGGGCATCCGCACCGTCGTCGGCTCTGACGAGCGCGACCATGTCGTGACCGTCGAGCGTGAGATTTCCAAGCCCTTCGGCGATCTGATCCAATTCCACGTCCACGGGCGCGCGCCCATGCCCCGGCGCGTTCTTCTTGTGGCCCCCATGTCGGGCCATTACGCGACGCTTCTGCGCTCGACCGTGGCAAGTCTTCTGCCCGACTGCGACGTCTACGTCACCGACTGGCACAATGCCCGCGACATTCCGGTGTCCGAGGGCAAGTTCGATATCGAGGACTATACCCTCTACCTTGTCGAGTTCATGCGTCACCTCGGCCCCGACATCAACGTCATCGCCGTCTGTCAGCCGGCCCCGCTGGCGCTGGCGGCAACGGCCTACCTGGCCGAGATCGACCCGAAGGCGCAACCGCGCACGCTGACATTGATCGGCGGGCCCATCGACCCCGACGCCACCCCGACCGAGGTGACCGACTTCGGCAGCCGCGTCACCATGGGCCAGCTCGAACACCTCGTGATCCAGCGCGTGGGCATGAACTATCGCGGCGTCGGGCGCCTTGTATATCCGGGCCTTCTTCAACTCGCATCCTTCATGGCCATGAACGCAGACCGCCATGCGCAGGCCTTCTCGCGCCAGATCCTTCGCGTCGCGAAGGGAGAGGATGGCGACCACGACCCGCACAACCGCTTCTACGACGAATACCTTGCCGTCATGGACATGACGGCCGAGTTCTACCTTTCCACCGTCGAACGGATCTTCAAGCGGCGCGAGATCGCGCGGAACGCCTTCGTCGTCGACGGCCACCAGGTGGACATCGGCAAGATCACCGACGTCTCGGTCAAGACCGTCGAGGGGGCGAAGGACGACATCTCGGCGCCGGGTCAGTGCGTGGCGGCGCTCGACCTTCTCACCGGGCTGCCCGCATCGAAAAAGGCCCACCATCTCGAACCCGACGCGGGCCATTACGGCATCTTCGCCGGCAGGTCCTGGCGCAACAATATCCGCCCCCTGGTCATCGACTTCATCGATCAGGCCGCCGGGCGTCGGCGCCGACCGCGGGTCGTGGCCGGCCAGGCGGCCCGGGGCTGAACGCCGGGGTCAGAGGCCGCGGGCCCAGTCGATCATGATCTCGGCGACGGGCCGGGTTTGCGACGGGCTCATGATGTCGCCCGCGATGACGTGCGAATTGGGGTCGTCCCCGGGGCCGACGTGCCGGCGCTCGATGCGCACGGGACCACCCCAGGACGCCGCGATCCGTTCGGTTTCGGCGGCATCCACGACGATGTCGTCGGGAGAGAAGATGAACAACGCCGGAATCTTCACGCCCGAGTAGTCCGCGCGCCGCGCCAGACGCGCCAGGCGCGCCATCGGCACAAGCGCGACCGTCGGGTATCGCGACGTCCAGTATTTTGCATGCGCGGCGTTTCGCGTCTCGAACGCGCGCTCTCGGCCGGCGACGATGGGGGCCCAGTATCGCACCAGCGGCCAGTCGAGGATCCGGGCTTTCGGGTCCTTCACCCGGAAATTGGGCGAGACGAAGATGATGCCCTTCACCCGGTCGTAGAACCCGGGCCATGTCGCGCCCAGTGCCGCAAGCGCCCCGCCGGTGGATGTCGACATGATGATGACCTCATCGCCGATCCGCCGGCCGATCTCGACCGCCTCGGCAAGGTCGCGAAGCCAGTCCTCGACCGACGCGGCGGCCAGCGCCTCGCCCGACTGGCCGTGCCCTGTCAGGCGCGCGAAATAGAGATTGGCGCCAAGCGCCCGGGCAACCATGTCGGGTACCGGCCGGATCTCCTCGGAAGTCGCCGAAAACCCATGCAGATAGACGATGGCGACGGGGGTCTTGCGTCCCTTCTCGGCCGCCCAGACGATACGCCGCTCGGTCCCGGGCGTTACGCCTTCGGCGCGCGCCTCGACCTCGTGGAGATAGGCCTCGGGGTCGTCACCGATGGCCGTCGCATCGATCGCGGGCGGCCGGGGCGTCGGCTCGAACCAGATGGCCGCCGCTGCCACGGCGACGATCAGAACCAGAAGCCCCAGAAGATAGATCATGTAACGCCCCAGCCTACGCATCCGCCGCGCCTTCCGGTGTCTTCGCCCTTTCGATGACCTCCTCGACGCTGCGGGCAATGAGCCCAAGGCAGTCGGGAGTCGAGAACCGGTGATCGGCCCCCTTGACCAGTGTCAGGCGGATGTCCGGTCCCTCGGCGTGGTCGAGAAGGCGAAGCGCAACGGCCGTGGGCACATCCGCGTCGGCCGTGCCCTGAAGAAGCCGCACCGGAAACGGGAGCGGCAGCGGGCCTTCCAGGACCAGATGTCGGCGGCCATCCTCGAACAGGCGGCGGGTGAAGACGTAAGGTTCGTCCGAGTATTCCGACGGCTGTTCCAGCCGTCCCGAGGCCTGGACGCTGGCCTGCGTCTTCTCGTCGAGGCTCTGCCACAGGGTTTCGGTGAAATCGGGGGCGGCGGCAATTCCGACGAGGCCTGCGACCAGCTCGGGCCGGGCCTTCGCGACAAGAAGCGCGATCCAGCCGCCCATCGACGATCCGACCAGCACCTGCGGCCCCTCGGTCACCGCCTCGATGACCGCCAGCGCATCCTCCAGCCAGTCGCCGATGGCGCCCTCCTCGAAGGCGCCCGAGGACTGGCCGTGCCCCGAGTAGTCGAAGCGAAGGAAGGCCCGGCCCGTCTTGCGCGCCCAGTCTTCGAGGAACAGCGCCTTGGTCCCTTCCTTGTCCGACCGGAAACCGCCCAGAAACACCACGCCGGGCCCCCGGCCCGCTGTCCTGTCGTAGGCAATGCGCCTGCCCGCCGCCGTCGCAAGATACTCTGTCACTCGTGTCGTTCCCTGCATGTGCCCTGCCCGGCAAGCTATCCCAACGCCCCGAAAAGGCAACCGCCCCGGCCGGCGGCGCCTTGACTTCGGCCGCCCCGCTCGTCAGAACACGCCCGATCGACACCCGCAACCGGGCGTTCCGTGGGCGCCAAACCGACGAGGAGACAGCGATGGCCACCATCACCCTTGCATTTCCGGACGGCTCGACCCGAGAGTTTCCGGCCGGAACGACCCCGGCGGAAGTGGCTGCGTCCATCTCCAACTCGCTGGCAAAGAAGGCCATTTCGGCCACGGTGAACGGCAAGCACTGGGATCTGCAATGGCCGATCGAGGAGGATGCCTCGATCACCATCCACACCATGGCCGACGAGCCGCAGGCGCTCGAGCTCATCCGCCACGACCTTGCCCACATCATGGCCCGGGCCGTGCAGGAACTCTGGCCCGAGACGAAGGTGACGATCGGCCCGGTGATCGAGAACGGGTTCTACTACGACTTCGACCGCGACGAACCCTTCACGCCCGAGGATCTCGAGAAGATCGAGAAGCGCATGCGCGAGATCATCGCGGCGCGCGACCCCGTGCGCACGGAAGTCTGGCCGCGCGAGAAGGCGATCCGCTTCTACGAGGAGCAGGGAGAACCCTTCAAGGTCGAACTTGTCCAGGCGATCCCCGAAGGCGAGCCCGTGCGCATGTACTGGCACGGGCACTGGCAGGACCTTTGCCGCGGCCCGCATCTTCAGCACACCGGTCAGGTGCCGGCCGACGCCTTCAAGCTGATGCGCGTCTCGGGCGCCTACTGGCGGGGCGACGCGCGCAACAAGCAGCTTCAGCGCATCTACGGCGTCGCCTTCCGCAACAAGGCCGAGTTGAAAGCCTATCTCCACATGCTGGAAGAGGCCGAGAAGCGCGACCACCGGCGCCTTGGCCGAGAGATGGACCTTTTCCACATGCAGGAAGAGGCGCCCGGCATGGTCTTCTGGCATCCGAACGGCTGGACGATCTACACCGCGCTTCAGGCCTACATGCGCCGGCGGCTGGACGCGGCCGGATATGTCGAGGTGAACACGCCCCAGGTGGTGGACCGGAAGCTCTGGGAAAAGTCCGGCCACTGGGAAAAGTTCCGCGAGAACATGTTCATCGTCGAGGTCGAGGAGGAGCACGCGGCCGAAAAGCGCGTCAACGCGCTCAAGCCGATGAACTGCCCCTGCCACGTCCAGATCTACAACCAGGGCCTGAAAAGCTATCGCGACCTGCCGCTGCGGATGGCCGAGTTCGGCTCTTGCGTGCGTTACGAGCCCTCGGGCGCGCTTCACGGCATCATGCGCGTGCGCGGCTTCACCCAGGATGACGCGCATATCTTCTGCACCGAGGCCCAGATCGAGGACGAAACGCGCCGTTTCATCGAACTCCTTTCCTCGGTCTATGCCGACCTTGGCTTCGAGAGCTTCAAGGTGAAGTTCTCGGACCGGCCGGAAAAGCGTGCCGGTTCCGACGAAACCTGGGACCGCGCAGAAGAGGCGCTGAAATCGGCCACCCGGGCGGCGGGCTACGACTTCGAGCTCAACCCGGGCGAAGGCGCATTCTACGGCCCCAAGCTCGAGTTCGTGCTGACGGACGCCATTGGCCGCGACTGGCAGTGCGGCACGCTGCAGGTCGACTTCGTGCTTCCCGAGCGGCTCGAGGCAACCTACGTCGGCGAGGATGGCGCCAAGCATCGGCCCGTCATGCTGCACCGGGCGATCCTCGGCTCTTTCGAGCGTTTCATCGGCATTCTCCTCGAGAACTACGCCGGGCACCTGCCCCTCTGGCTCGCCCCGCACCAGGTCGTCGTCGCCTCGATCGTCTCGGACGCCGACGACTACGTCCACGAAGTGACCGCCGCCCTGCGCGCACGAGGCATCCGGGCCGAGGCCGACACGCGCAACGAGAAGATCAACTACAAGGTCCGCGAGCATTCGCTGGCGAAGGTGCCCGTCATCCTTGCCCTGGGCATGCGAGAGGTGGAGGCGCGCACCGTATCGGTCCGCCGGCTGGGACAGCGCCAGACGACATCCATGCCGCTCGAGGCGTTCGTGCGTGACATCGTCGACGAGGCCCGCGCGCCGGACCTTGCCGCCACTGCCGAGCCCACCCAGGCGGCCATTCCGGCCTGACGCCGACCCCATTCTGCCGTCCCGGCCGGCCCCGCCCGCCGGGGCGGGGCTAGTCGTCGACCCCGGCGCCTGCCGCGGCAAGGGCAAGGACGCCCGCAAGACCGGCCATCGCGATCGGGAACATCGTGAAGGCGTTGAAGTCGAAAGCGTGGAACATGCCGGCGGCGGCGACGATCAGCATGCCGCCCGCCCAGATCGGCCGCGCACGCGCCATGGCGCCCCCCGCGATCGAGAGAATGGGCGCCAGAAGGCTGACCGTCTTGATGAGCATCGGGTCGCGGACCTGCTCGGCGACGTCCGGCACCTCGCCGAACCACTCGATGAAGCTGACATAGCCGTAGCTGAAAAACCCGACGATCATCCCGATCACGCCGGCGATCACGCCAAGGATCTGTGCCGCGTTGCGCATGCGCCCTGCCTCCGTCGTTGTCCAGGCCGCGACATAGGCGATGCGGCGGCGGCGCGCTAGTCTTCGGACAGGAGACTTTTTCGCGCCTCTTCCCCCAAACCGAGGAAGAGCCTGCCGTCCGCCACGATGACGGGCCGTTTCATGAGCGTCGGATGGGCGCGCAGCAGTGCCTCGGGCGCCTCCTCGCGTGCGGCCGGTGGAAGGCCGCGCCACGTCGCCGATCGCCGGTTCACCACGCTGTCGCCGAAGGCGTCGACAAGCCGCGCGATTTCGTCCTCGCTCAGGGGCGTCTCCCTTACGTCTCGCAACGAAACCTCATGGACGTGTTCCAGCGCCCGCACGGCACGACGCGTTCCGTCACAGTTTCTCAGCCCCCACACCTCGATCATCATTTTGCACTTTCTTTGCGGTTCAGGTCGAATCCCTCTTGGCGTCTCCGATCCGATACCTTATGTGTCGGCTCGTGACGACAGACTTCTGGACTACGCCTTCTCGCTCGTGCAGCCGGCGAAAGACTTGGAAGACCTGGCAGCACCACCCTGCCGCAATGACGTGGGCAGACTGACTGACTGAGAAGGAGACACGGGATGGCCACTGGCACCGTGAAATGGTTCAACACCACCAAGGGTTATGGTTTCATTGCGCCGGATACGGGCGGCAAGGACGTTTTCGTCCACATTTCCGCCGTCGAGCGCGCGGGCCTGACGGGCCTTGCTGACAACCAGAAGGTTTCCTACGAGCTGCGCTCGGGCCGCGACGGCCGCGAGTCGGCTGACGAGCTTCAGCTTCTCTGAAGCGCGACGCCGCGTAGAAATCGGAAGGCGCTGCCGGGAAACCGGCAGCGCCTTTTCCTTTGCGGCCCCCGAAGGCGCGGCGTTTGCCCCCACGCCCCCCGAGCCACAAGCCCATACGGCGCGCCTTGTCCCGTCGCACGGCGCCGAGACGCCGAGCGCCGGGAACCGAACGGGCGTTCAGTCTTCCTTGATCGTATGTTCGAGCGCCTTCGCCAGCTTTTCGGCGGCGCCCGCGATCGCCTCGTTCACGGTCGGGGCGTGATGGGTAACCGTCACCGGCTTGAGGTTCATGGGATGGGCTTCCATCGTGCAGCGCTTGTCATTCGCCCCGTGCTTTTGGGCGTTTTCGTCGGCGATCCAGACCTCGATCCGCGTCATCGCATCAAGAAAGCCCTTCATGGCCCCCTTGTCGAGTTCCTTGCGCACCCGCGCCTCGGCGGCCTCGTATCCGTGCAGTGCGTCGTCGTTGTGAAGGATGAGTTGCATGTGGGCCTCCGTGCCGTAGCGTTCTGTTTCAGTTTCGTTTTCGCCGGACAGAGGTATCCCCGCCTTGCGCCAGATCAAGCGTCAGCGGCAGAAAAGATCCACGAAATTCGCAAGTATCCGATGAGACGCCGAGGCATCCACGCCGGCGACGGCGCGGGTAAGGCTTTCGGCCTCGTCGGGCGGAAAATAGCCGTGGTGCCGGTAAAGCCTTATGCGAAGGGCGAAGTTCTCGGGACCCGACTCGGGGTGGAACTGCGTTGCATAGACGTGCCGCCCGGCGCGGATCATCTGGAAGGGGCAGATCTCTCCGGCGACAAGATGGTGCGCGCCCGGCGGCAAGGCCTCGACCGCCTCCTTGTGGCCGACAAGGGCCGTGAAGCTATCCGGCACGCCTTTCAGAAGCGGGTCCGCGCGGCCGTCCTCGGTCACACGGCAGGCGGCGGCGCCGACGGGCTCGCCGAAGCGTCCCTGGCCGACGCGTCCGCCCAGGACCTTGCCAAGAATGCCCATGCCGTAGCAGCAGCCAAGAAACGGCATGTCACGCGCGAGGATCGCAGGCATGAGCCGAAGGACATCGGCCTCCATCCGCGCCTCGAGCGGGCTCTTCTTCTCGGGCGGGTCCGAGACGCAGCCCGGCCCGCCGCCCACGATCACCGCGCGAAAGGGCGAAAGGTCGAAGTCCCGAGGGAGCGGCGTCTGGTCGAGGCGGATGCGCGTCACACGGTCGGCCGCAAGACCACCACGGTCCAGAAAGGCCGCGAACTCGTCATCCGCGGCCTCGGTTTCGGGGCGAAGCTGAAGGACGAGCGTGCTCATCGCGGGCCCCGCGCCCACCACCGGCCCGGGCGCGGCCCGACAGCCGATCCGCGGCCGCTCATCTGATGACTTCCTGGAACTCGCGCCATTCGCGTGCACTCATGCCGCTGGTCTCTTGCGTCACCTCTTCGCCGGCAAGCATGCGGCGCAGGCAGTCGAGCGCCTGACGCGAGAGCGTCACCGCCCCTTCCCGGTAATCCTGATAGGCGCGCCAGGTCATCGGCACCCAGTCGGCGACCAGCTTGCCGATCGTCTCGGCATAGACCCGGATCTCGTACTGGG
>RFGD01000539.1 GCA_003696705.1 Alphaproteobacteria bacterium
CGCGGCAGCCCAAAGTGAAACGCTCGAAATCGCTGCACCTCGAGGGGTGCCCGCAGAAGCGTGGCGTGTGCACGCGCGTTTACACGACGACGCCGAAGAAGCCGAACTCGGCCATGCGGAAGGTGGCGAAGGTCCGCCTGACCAACCGCTACGAGGTCATCGCCTACATCCCGGGCGAAAAGCACAACCTGCAAGAGCACTCGGTCGTCCTGATCCGCGGCGGCCGGGTCAAGGACCTTCCGGGTGTTCGCTACCACATCCTGCGCGGCGTCCTTGATACGCAGGGCGTGAAAGATCGCCGTCAGCGCCGCTCGAAATACGGCGCGAAGCGTCCGAAGTAAGGAGACCGAAAGATGTCCCGTCGCCATCGCGCAGAGAAACGCGAAGTGCTGCCCGACGCCAAGTATGGCGATCGGGTTCTGACGAAGTTCATGAACAACCTCATGATCGACGGCAAGAAGTCCGTCGCCGAGCGCATCGTCTACAACGCGCTCGAGCGCATCGAGAACAAGCTGAAGCGGTCGCCGATCGAGGTGTTCCAGGAGGCGCTCGACAACGTCAAGCCGACGGTCGAGGTTCGCTCCCGCCGGGTCGGCGGCGCCACCTACCAGGTCCCGGTCGAGGTGCGCCCCGAGCGCCGCGAGGCGCTGGCCATCCGCTGGCTCATCGCCGCGGCCCGCGGCCGGAACGAGAACACCATGGAAGAGCGCCTTGCCGCAGAGCTGATCGACGCCGTGCAGATGCGCGGTTCGGCTGTGAAGAAGCGCGAAGACACTCACAAGATGGCCGAAGCCAACAAGGCCTTCAGCCACTATCGCTGGTAATCCCTCGGAAGGCTCAGACCCATGGCACGCGAATATCCGCTCGAGCGCTACCGCAACTTCGGCATCATGGCCCACATCGATGCCGGCAAGACGACGTGCACCGAGCGCATCCTCTCCTACACCGGCAAGTCCCACAAGATCGGCGAGGTGCACGAAGGCGCCGCGACGATGGACTGGATGGAGCAGGAGCAGGAGCGGGGCATCACCATTACCTCGGCTGCGACGACCACCTTCTGGGAGCGCACCGAAGACGGTCAGGTTGCCCAGACGCCGAAGCACCGGCTGAACATCATCGACACGCCGGGCCACGTGGACTTCACCATCGAGGTCGAGCGTTCGCTGGCCGTGCTTGACGGTGCCGTCGCGGTCCTCGACGCCAACGCCGGCGTCGAGCCTCAGACCGAAACGGTGTGGCGCCAGGCCGACCGCTACAAGGTCCCGCGCATCGTGTTCGTCAACAAGATGGACAAGATCGGCGCCGACTTCTTCAACTGCGTGCACATGATCAAGGACCGCACCGGCGCCCAGCCGCTGCCGATCCAGATCCCGATCGGGGC
>RFGD01000540.1 GCA_003696705.1 Alphaproteobacteria bacterium
CATGGTCAACATGAGCACCTGCACGTGCGGCCAGCGTTCCCGGATCAGACGTGTTCCTGCCACACCGGAGATACCCGGCAGGCCGATGTCCATCAGGATGACCGCCCCCTCGGGCGGGGGCATCCGTGTCCATGCCTCGATGGCATTCTCGCACGCGCCATAGGCGCCGGCGCAAACGAAGCCCGGTGAAGCGTCAATCATCCACTGTAATCCCTCACGCATCTGTGCGTCGTCTTCGACGATGTACACCGGGATTGTGGCGGTGTCTGGTTGGGTCATCAAAACGGTGGTCTGGATCAGGTACTCTGGGTGCACGCGAATCCGGTGATCATGACCGGATACGAGCATCCTCCATGGAATCGGCCCTCTCGGAGGCGGCCCTCGTCCGCGGTAGTACGAACGGCAAAGAGGACGAGAGGGGCATCATGGAATGTCTTCCCGGAGGAAAAACAAGGAACGTGAACGCGCCGGCGCGGAGAACCCTGGAGGAAAATACACCCTGTGTCGAAAAAAGCCCGAGGCGACGTGGAAAACGGAGGGGGTGGCAAACCCGGCGTTCTCTCATCGCGTGTGCGGTGGCGCCCGTCACCATACGTCGAAAAATAGAAAGACCGATAATGAAAGACCCGTCTCTTCGCTTATGTTCCGAACGGATAATTTCTCCGGTTTCGTGCCGAGGAATGGCCCCGGCTTGTTCCGTGAAGGCAGGTAGGCGGCCAGGGGTACCGGGAAAGCGGTGCGGCGCGATACCCGTTGCCGAAACCCGCCGGGGTCGGACCGCCGGGAGCGACAAGCCCATTGCTTGTCGTATATTCATCCCATTCTTTCACCAACGGCATTGGAGCATCATGGCGGAACATGGCGGGCGTACCTTCAACGAAGAGCAGGTTCGCGCCATCATAAGCGGGGCGATCCGGCGGCAGGAGGCTGCGCGGAAGGCGGTCGACACCGACGGACTCACCCTCGAAGAGATTCGCCGTCTGGCGGCCGAGGTCGGTATCGATCCGAAGTACGTCATCGCGGCGGCGTCCGAAGTGGAAGCGCCGGGCGAAGAAACGCTCGGAACGCGGCTGCTGGGTGGGCCGCTGAAGGTATCGTACGAACGGTTCGTCGAAGGGAGGTTGTCCGAGGAGGCCATCGCCGCCATGGCCCGCGAGATCCGGAGCGTCTTTCGTCGTCAGCGGGGCAACCTCGAAGTGGTCGGTTCGTCTTTCGAATGGGTCCCTCCCCCGTATTCGGACGAAGGTCTGCTCATCAAGGCGCAAAGCGAGGACGGCCACACCCGTATCTCGATCTCCCAGAAATTCGGCACGTGGGCGTTTCTCACGTACTTCACGCTCCCCATTCTTCTGGCGTTCACCATCCTTTTTGCCGTGACGACGCCGCCGGCCGTGGCCTTTGCCGTGATGGCCGCTTTTACGGCGCTGGTCTTTGCAGCGCGCTTCACGTATGCAACGGTCACGCGGAAGCGGAGCGAGAAGCTCCGCAAGCTCGCCGACCGCCTCGAAGCCCTCGCCGCCGAGCACGCCGTGCCGACGGAGACCGCCGCCCGCGATGCCGCCGCGCCTGACTCCGCCGCGTCCCGGAACACCGAGGCGTCTCCGCCGCTCCTCGATCTCGACGACGTGCCCCGCTCCGAGGGGGAGCGGCCCCACGCACGCCGCCGCGACCGCTCGGGATGATGCCCGGTCTCGGGGATGGAGCCGTTAACCGGATCTTCCCGGAACGCCCCGTCTCGACCTTCCGTTGAAGCCGGACTTCGCACAAATCCAGCCCTTTCAATCTTTTCCCCGAAAACACGATGAGCAAGCACGGACGGGTGCTCGTGGCGATGAGCGGCGGCGTCGATTCGTCGGTGGCGGCGGTGCTGCTCCGCGAGCAGGGGTACGAGGTCGTCGGC
>RFGD01000131.1 GCA_003696705.1 Alphaproteobacteria bacterium
CCAGCCCCAGGGGCGATGGTCGCGCGGAAAGCTGTCGGCCTGTCTCGTCCCGTCGCGCCGCATCCGGTCGACGGCGTCCTTCACCTCTTGCGCGCGGCTTGCATGGGCCACGAGGACGGCGTCGGGCATGGCCACGGCAACGACATCGCTGAGCCCGATGGCAACGAGCTGTTGTCCTTCGCTTTCCGCCCGGAGAAGCGTGTTCTCGCAATCGAGCGCAAGTACCGGTCCGTGTGTCGCATTTCCGGCGGCATCGTCGTCAGCGGTCACGCGGCGGATCGCCTCCCAGTCGCCAAGGTCGGACCAGGCGCCTGGGAACGGCATGACGGCAAGGTTGCCGGCCTTCTCCATGACCGCATAGTCGATCGATTCGGCGCGGGCCGCGGCCCACGCCTCGGCATCGAGCCGCGTGAACGCCAGATCGGCCCTGGCCCGTTCCACGGCGCGACCGACGGGCGGGACCATGTCGGGCGCATGGCGCGTGAAAGCGTCGTGAATGGCGTCGACCGAAAAGAGGAAGATCCCGGCGTTCCACAGGTGACGCCCGCCCGCAAGCATCTCGGCGGCCCGGTCGGGTGGGGGCTTCTCGACGAATCGCCGCAAGGGAACCGGCCGGGACGCGCCGGCGTCCTCGGGCGAGGAAAGCTCAAGCCAGCCATAACCGGTTTCTGGGCGCGTCGGGCGAATGCCGAAGGTCACAAGCTTTCCTGCCGACGCCGCGGGCACGGCACCGGCCACGGCGTCGCGAAAGGCGGCTTCGTCGGGGATCAGGTGGTCGGAGGGTGCCACCAGCATCTGGCCACCCCGGCCCGCCGCCCGCAGCCATTCGGCCGCGGCAAGGACGGCCGGTGCGGTGTTGCGCCCCTCCGGTTCGATCAGGATCGCGGCGGGCTCGATGCCGATTTCCGCAAGCTGCTCGGTCACGATGAAACGAAAGGCGTCGGCGGTGACGATGATCGGTGCGGCAAACGCCTGGCCCTGAAGCCGGAGCGCGGCAGCCTGAAACAGGCTGCGGTCATCAAGCAGGGCCGAGAACTGCTTCGGATAGCTCTTGCGGGAAAGCGGCCACAGGCGCGTCCCAGAACCGCCGCACAGGATCACCGGGTGAATAGTCGCCATCGTTCGTCCTTGAGCAATTGGGCGCCCGTTCTGGCTTAGTGGAGGGCGAGGCGCGTTTCAACCGCCCCGGACCCCGCCGCGAGCCGGCGCTTGCGGGGCAACCGGCAGGCACGATAAAGGGTGGCGGTCGCAACGATCGCGGCACCATGAGCGGAACGGGCCTATGGCAGGCGGCGACAGACGACGGCTTTTCTTCAGGCTTTGGCGCGACTACCTGCGCCAGCACCTGGGCTGGGTGCTGGTCGGCCTTGTGCTTCTGTCGGTCGAAGGCGGGTCGGTCGGGGCCCTGTCCTACCTCTTGCAGCCGATGTTCGACCGCATCTTCGTGGCGCGCGAAGCCGAGGCGATCTGGCCCGTCGGCATGGCCATTGCCGGGCTTTTTGCCGCGCGCGCGCTTGCCGGCGTCGCGCAGGCCGTGGTTCTGACCCGGGTCGGGCAGCGCGTCACGGCCGACGTCCAGGGCGATCTTGTCCGCCACGTCCTGTCGCTTGATGCCGAGTATTTTCAGAAGAACGCCCCGGGATCGCTGATCGAACGCGTCCAGGGCGACGTCACCATCCTTCAGGGCGTGTGGAGCCTTCTTCTGGCGGCGGGCGTGCGCGACCTGGTGGCGCTCGTATCGCTTCTTGGCGTGGCGATCGCCGTCGATCCCGTCTGGACGGCGATCACGGCCGTCGGCGTGCCGATCCTGATCCTGCCGTCCCTGGTCGTCCAGCGCTATGTCCGCCGCAAGTTCGGCGCGCTCCGCGAGCTGGTTGCCCGCCGGACGACGCGCCTTGACGAGATCTTTCATTCCGTCGTGCCGATCAAGCTCAACGCCATGGAGGCCTACCAGGAACGCCGCTTTCGCGAACTGTCCGACCGGATCGTGCAGGCTTCCGTCAAGACCAACGCGGCACAGGCGATGTCGCCGGCCTTGGTCGATCTGGGCGTGGGTCTCGGGTTCTTCCTGGTTCTCGTCTACGGC
>RFGD01000132.1 GCA_003696705.1 Alphaproteobacteria bacterium
GACTGGCGCATGGGCGCCGCCTGGTTCGAGCACCACCTGATCGACTACGACGTCGCCAGCAACTGGGGCAACTGGGCCTACGTGGCCGGCGTCGGCACCGACCCCCGCGACCGCACCTTCAACGTCCTCCGGCAGGCCGACCGCTACGACCCCGACGGCGCCTATGCCCGGCACTGGGTGCCCGAGGTGGCCGGCGTGCCCGGCCCGCTGGCGCACCGCCCCTTCGACCTGACGCCGATGGAGCGCACCCTCTACGCCGTCGATCCCGCCTATCCGCCGCCCCTCGTCCCGCCCTCGACCTTCACCCGAGCCCGCCGATGAAAACCCTCATCCCCCTGCTCGGCGATCAGATGGACCCGGCCTCGGCGGTGCTGCGGGCGGCCGTCCCCGGGCGCGACGTGATCGTCATGGCCGAGGTGCCTGCCGAGATCCGCCGCCATCCGAACCACAAGCAGCGCGTGGCGCTGTTCCTCTCGGCCATGCGCCACCTGCGCGACGCCCTGCGGGCGCGGGGCTTCACGGTGGACTACCACCAGGTCACGGACCCCGACGACGTGCCCGACCTGCCCGCCGCGCTCGCACAAGCCATACAGCGCCACCGGCCCGACCGCATCCGCCTCCTGCGTCCCGGGCGCTTCGACGAGATCGCAGCGCTGGAAAGCACGGCCCACGAGGCCGGCGTCCCGCTCGAACACGTCGAGGATGACCATTTCTTCTGCACGCCGGACGACTTCCGCGCCTGGGCCGACGGACGCAAGGTGTTCGTCATGGAACACTTCTACCGGTTCATGCGACGGCGCGAGGGCGTGCTGCTGGACGGCGACGCCCCGGCCGGCGGCCGCTGGAACTTCGACCGGGAGAACCGCAAGTCCCTCGACGGCCCGCCCGCCTTCCCCCCGCCCCGTTCCTTCCCGCCGGACGCCCTCACCCGCGAGGTGCTCGCCGACGTCGAACGCCTCTTTCCCGACCTGCCCGGCACCACCGACGGCTTCGACTGGCCCGTGACGCCCCGGAACGCCGCC
>RFGD01000133.1 GCA_003696705.1 Alphaproteobacteria bacterium
GGGCATGATCGGCTGGACGGACCTGCCGGCGGATCTTTCGGACACGGCGCGCATCGCACGGCTCGGGACATTTCTGCCGCGCGCCCCGATCGCCTGGTCGGACCTTCGCCGCGCGGCGGCGACCGCGGCGGCAATCGCCGGCGACCGTCCGCGCCTCGGCCCCGACCCGCGGCTGCGCGAACTGCACTTCGGCGCGTGGGAAGGGCGGCGTTTTGACGAACTCGGCGAAGACGAGGCCCTGCGACTGCGCCGCTTCTACGAGGACCCGGGGGATCGGGCACCGCCGGGCGGCGAGTCCTGGAACCTCTTCCGCGCCCGCATCACCGCCGCCATCGCGGATCTGCGAAAACGGGCGCGGCGGCGCGCCGCGCCTGACGGCGGCGAAACCGACCTTGTCATCGTCGCGCACATGGGCGTCATCATGGCCGCCATCGAGCTTGCCGGCGATCTGCCCGCCGGGTCGGCCTTCGGCCACGTCATCGAACCGCTCAGCGTCACGCGGACCCGCCACGCGGACACCGCGGGCGGCGTCGATTTCGTCGGCACCGAGATCTGAGCCCCGGCGACCGGATCGGCAGAAATTTCAGAAAATCTTAACCAATTATCGCGTGAATGCCCCGGGGAAAGGGAGCCCGGGATGCAATCACGCGCCTACACCGTTGCCTTCGAGGGGCCGCAGGCGCGGCTGGTCGAGGTGCAATGCGCCGTTGCGCCGGGCCTGCCGGCCTTTACCATCGTCGGCCTTGCCAACAAGGCCGTGTCCGAGGCGCGCGAACGCGTGCGCGCGGCACTGGCGGCCATGTCGATCGCCCTGCCGCCGCGGCGGATCACGATCAACCTTGCCCCGGCCGCGATGCCGAAGGAGGGATCGCATTTCGACCTGCCCATCGCCCTTGCCCTCCTTGCCGCCACAGGCGTCGTCCCCGGCGATGCCCTCGGCGGCGTTCTCGCGATCGGTGAGCTTTCGCTTGACGGCGCGCTCGTGGCGGTGGCGGGCGCCCTGCCCGCGGCGCTCGCCGCAGCCGAGCGGCGGCTCGGCTTCATCTGCCCCGCCGCCGTGGGACCGGAGGCGGCCTGGGTCGGGGACACGTCGGTCCACGGTCCCCGAACCCTTCTCGAAGCCGTTCACCACCTGTCCGGCAAGACGCCGCTTCCAGCCGTTCGGCCTGCCCCGCCCGCAACCGCCGAAACCTCGCCGGACATGGCCGACGTTCGCGGACAGGAAGGGGCGCGGCGCGCCATCGAGATTGCCGCGGCCGGCCGTCATCACATTCTGATGGTCGGCGCGCCGGGAGCCGGCAAATCCATGCTCGCGGCGCGCCTGCCGGGCCTCCTTCCGCCCATGTCGCCGGCCGAAATGCTCGAGACGACGATGCTCCACTCGCTGGCCGGCCTCGTGGCCGAACGCGGGATCACCGCCGCGCGCCCCTTCCGCGCGCCCCATCACAGCGCCTCGGTCGCGGCGCTTGTCGGAGGTGGGCGGCGGTCGGCACCCGGCGAGATCTCGTTGGCTCATAACGGCGTCCTCTTTCTCGACGAGTTGCCCGAATTCCCCCGCAACGTCCTCGAAACGCTGCGCCAGCCCATGGAAAGCGGCGAGGTCACGGTTTCCCGCGCCGAGGTCCGTGCCACCTATCCCGCGCGGTTTCTCTGCGTCGCGGCGGCGAACCCGTGCCGCTGCGGACATCTGTTCGACCCGGGGCGCGCCTGCGCGCGCGCGCCCGGCTGCGGCGCCGATTATCTCGGCCGCATCTCGGGTCCGCTGATGGACCGTTTCGACATCCGCCTCGAGGTGCCGCCCGTCGACATCGAAACACTCGATGCCACGCCGGGCGGCGAAGATTCGGCGACGATCGCGGCGCGGGTTTCAGCGGCGCGGGCGGTCCAGTCCGCGCGCCTTGGTCCGGCCCGCACGAATGCCGACCTTCAGGGCAACGCGCTGCGCGAAGCGGCCGAACCCGACGCCGAGGGGCGCGACCTCGTACGCCGCTTCGCCGAAAGGTTCGGCCTCTCGGCCCGCGGTCACGCGCGCATCCTGCGTGTGGCGCGCACCATCGCCGATCTGGCCGGCGAGGACCGCGTGCGGGCGCCTCACGTCGCCGAGGCGCTGGGCTAC
>RFGD01000541.1 GCA_003696705.1 Alphaproteobacteria bacterium
AAAGAATCGCCCCCGCGATTGAAACTTTTACATTTATCACAAGACATGAGCTTGCTCCTTTTGCTCAACCCCCCAAAGAATCGCCCCCGCGATTGAAACCAGGCGGCCGCAGCCGGAGGTGAAGTACTGATAAGGCTCAACCCCCCAAAGAATCGCCCCCGCGATTGAAACACCCCATCGGGTTGCCACGTGCGCCACTGTATTGCCGGCTCAACCCCCCAAAGAATCGCCCCCGCGATTGAAACATAGCCAAAACAGGATTTATTCGCAGGCATACACTTGCTCAACCCCCCAAAGAATCGCCCCCGCGATTGAAACCTATCTCCAGAAACGTGAAACGGCCGCTATCTTGGCTCAACCCCCCAAAGAATCGCCCCCGCGATTGAAACGAAATCATTCGGCAAGCGGCCGTGTGCCGCTGCCTCGCTCAACCCCCCAAAGAATCGCCCCCGCGATTGAAACTAATGCACTGCCGGAGATGCTAAATTGATTGCCGTTGCTCAACCCCCCAAAGAATCGCCCCCGCGATTGAAACCCATCCGGTTGTGTCCGGATACTCATCCGGTGATATGCTCAACCCCCCAAAGAATCGCCCCCGCGATTGAAACTTTCCCTAATCTCTGCCAATGCTGCAACAATTGACACGCTCAACCCCCCAAAGAATCGCCCCCGCGATTGAAACAATCCACTGCGTCGCAATTTGCGTCCAATCTATTACGCTCAACCCCCCAAAGAATCGCCCCCGCGATTGAAACTATACATAATACCCAATGCACCGTATATAAGCGGTCACGCTCAACCCCCCAAAGAATCGCCCCCGCGATTGAAACTACAACTTGCCCCTCATATGAGCGCAATGCGGAAATGCTCAACCCCCCAAAGAATCGCCCCCGCGATTGAAACTTTTGTAACACGGTAATCGATTTTCACGAATCGATTGAGGCTCAACCCCCCAAAGAATCGCCCCCGCGATTGAAACCCACACACGAAATGTGGACTCAAACTTTTTGCGAAAGCTCAACCCCCCAAAGAATCGCCCCCGCGATTGAAACTTTCGTGGCTGGCACGCGCGCCGGGAAAACGGTGCTGCTCAACCCCCCAAAGAATCGCCCCCGCGATTGAAACTTTGCCACTCGTCGCCACCGTCGGCAACGGAAAAACCGGCTCAACCCCCCAAAGAATCGCCCCCGCGATTGAAACACTTACACTTGTCAATACCCAATTTCAACCAATTTTGAGCTCAACCCCCCAAAGAATCGCCCCCGCGATTGAAACATTTAATGTATAGAACGAATAAACCAAATTCTTAATCGCTCAACCCCCCAAAGAATCGCCCCCGCGATTGAAACTCTTCGTATTGATTTTCGCCTAACGTCACCCACCCACGCTCAACCCCCCAAAGAATCGCCC
>RFGD01000542.1 GCA_003696705.1 Alphaproteobacteria bacterium
CATAGAGGCGGCGTCCCGACGCGCCGTCCGGCGCCTCGGCGCCGGCGCGCGACAGGTGACCTGCCGCCCAGGGCCCGTCGTCTGCCCCCGCCAGGCGCGCCCTGAGAGCAAGAGGCAGCGGCGCGCCGCCAAGGTCGGCGACACGCCGGAACTCGGCGGCGGTGAGGTCGAAGACGACCTCGAGCGCATCGGGGTCGATGACCCGCGCGAGCCGCTCGTTCGGGGCCACGACCCGCCCCGGCGCGACCGAGACGTCGGCAAGGTTGCCGGCAAGGGTGCTGCGGATCTCGGTCTCGGCAAGGCGGCGGCGGGCCTCGGCCTCGGCAAGGCGGCGGCGCTCGAGTTGAACCCGCGCCCGGTCACGTCGCGCCTCGGCCTCGGCGAGCGCCTTCTTCCGGGCAAGCTCGGCAAGACGGGCGGCGACCAGCGCGGCCTCGGCCTCGTCCACTGCGGCGTCGGAACCTATGGCGCGGCGACGAAGGGTCTGGGTCCGCTCGAGCGCTCGCGCCCGCAGCGTCGCCTGTTCGGCCGCTTCGGCAAGTTCCGCCCGCGCCAGTTCGATCGCCTTCCCGGCCTCGGCCAGTTCGGCCTCGGCGTCGGCGACGTCCAGGCGGGCCGTGGCCAGCGCGTTTTCGGCCGACGTCGGATCGAGCCTTGCCACAAGATCGCCGGCCTCGATACGGGCACCGTCGACGACGCCCGGCCCGACCTCGACGACAGTGCCGCCGATGACCGTGCGCACGTCGAGCGTGCGGCGGCTGCGTACGTGCCCCCAGGTGCGGATCACCGGCTGGATCCGCGCAGGCGTGATGCGAATCACCTGCGTGGCCACGGCACGCTCGGCTTTCTGGCGCGGCTTCGGAGCGCCGCCTTCCCCGTCGGCGCGCATCGCATCGCGCAGCCCGACGACCGCGGCCCCCAGAAGGCCGAGCGTCACCGCTAGGATCAAGAGCCCGGCAAATCCCCGGATCAACGTCCGCATGCACGCCCCTGCAATCTCGCCGTTTCCGGCAGCGTTTCCATCGCCGCGCAGTCTAGCGCAAACCGGCCGCCATTGCCCGGAAACAGACGCCCACCATTATTTCCGGCGCTTGTGCTCCTCGAGGCGTGGCATGATCTCGACGAAGTTGCACGGCCGGTAGCGGTAGTCGAGCTGCCAGCGCAGGATCTCGTCCCAGGCGTCCTTGCAGGCGCCGGG
>RFGD01000543.1 GCA_003696705.1 Alphaproteobacteria bacterium
CTTCCTTCGCGCCCTTTTCGCCCGCGCCGTCGAGGTCGCCGATCCCATGCGCTGCGTCCCCGCCGCCCTGCCCCCGCGCCCTGAAGGCCGGGTCCTTGTCGTCGGCGCCGGCAAGGCCAGCGCCCGCATGGCCGAGGCCGTGGAGGCGACCTGGGGGCCGACGGAAGGTCTTGTCATCACCCGTTACGGCCACGCCCGGCCGTGCCGCAAGATCCGCATTGCAGAGGCCGCCCATCCCGTCCCTGACGAGGCCGGCGAACGGGCGACGGCCGAAATCCTCGAGATGCTCGAAGGCGTCGGCGAGGGCGACTTCGTCCTCGCGCTCATATCGGGCGGCGCCTCGGCGCTTCTGGTGGCCCCGGCGCCCGGGGTCACGCTGGCCGAGAAACAGGCCGTCAATGCGGCGCTCCTGGCCTCTGGCGCGCCGATTGCCGAGATGAACACGGTTCGGAAGCACCTTTCGCGCGTGAAGGGCGGCCAGCTTGCGGCGGCGGCATGGCCGGCGCGGATGCTGGCGCTCATGATCTCGGACGTCCCGGGCGACGACCCGGCGCTCATCGGCTCAGGCCCGACCGTGGCCGAGCCGTCGACCCCGGCCGAGGCCCTTGCGATCCTCGAACGCTGGCAGATCGACGTGCCGCCGTCGGTCCGGAAGGCACTTGGCCGCCCCTCGGGCGTGATCCCGCAGGGCGACCCGCGCCTGTCTCGTGTCGAAAATCGCGTCATCGCCGCGCCGCGCCAATCGCTCGACGCCGCGGCGGCGATGGCCCGCGCCGCCGGCTGCGATGTCGAGATCCTTGGCGACGCGATAGAAGGCGAAGCCCGAACGGTCGCGGCGGAACACGCCCGCCTGGCGCGCGACGCACGGGCGCGGCGCCGCGACGCGGCGCGGCCCCTTGTCATCCTTTCGGGCGGAGAGCTGACCGTGACACGGCAGGGCGACGGGATCGGCGGTCCCAACGCCGAATACGCGCTTGCCCTCCTTCTGTCCCTGAACGGCGCACCGGGGATCCATGCCATTGCCTGCGACACGGACGGCGTCGACGGGGCGGCCGAGGTGGCAGGCGCCGTGATCGGGCCGCACACGCTGGCCCAGGCGGCGGCGCAGGGCCTCGACCCGGCCCGAGCCCTTGCGGACAACGATGCGCATGGCTTCTTCGCGGAGATCGGCGCACAGGTCGTCACGGGACCCACGTTGACGAACGTCAACGACTTCAGGGCGATCCTGATCGGCGGCTGAGCGCTGTCGGATTTTCCCTTTGACAGGCAAGCAGTACGGGTATGTCGGGCAGCAAGGCCCGCCACGCCCGCCTGCAGGCCGA
>RFGD01000134.1 GCA_003696705.1 Alphaproteobacteria bacterium
GCGCGGGGTCTGCCGAACCACCGCGACAAGCCCATCGACCTGACATACTGGGTCGAGCGGAACTTCAACGTCGTCGAGGATCGGCGCATCCTGCGGCACGCGCCGGCGCGGCGCGCCGTCGAGGCCGAGCTGATTGCCGTCGGCGAGGTGCGGGCGCTCCACCAGGCCGCCGTCGCCTGGCACCGGCAGCGGTTTCGCAGTCTCTTGCGGCACCGCGCAGAGCTTGAGCTGTTCGGGCGGCTGGTGCTGGCCGGCGGTAGCACGCCGCCCGACGATGCCCTGGCCCGAGAGCTTGTCGAGCTTTATCAGGAGGCCACGCCCTGATGGCGGCGAAGGGCAAGAAAGACACCGGAAAATCAACGGACAAGACGGAAATTCTCGTCCGCCGTCTCAATGCGGTCCCCTGCGAAGGGGGCAACATTCTTGGTGCCGTGACGGATGGCGCGCGGCTTGACGTCTTTCTTGGTGACGGCCTTCAGCCGATGGCCGCCGGCCTGGCCGCGGCGCCGGCGCCGGGGCGGTTTCACGGATTTGCGGGCATCTCGGGCGGCGGGGTCCTGACCGGTCTTGCGGCAGAGCCCGAAGCCGAGGTCTGGGTGCCGCTGCCCGGCGGCGCGCGATGCCGCCCGGTCCTCGCCGAACCCGGCCATCTTGCGGGGCAGAACGTGCTTCTCGGTCTGCGCAACGAAGAGCCGCCCGAGGTCGTGCGCGACTGGTTTCGCTATCACGTCGAGCGCCATGGGGCGACGGCGGCGCTTGTCGTCGACCGTGCCCGCCCCGGGTCGGCCGAAGCGCTTTCGGGCCAGCTGGGCCCGGAGGACCTTGGCGGCCTCGAACGGCTGTTGATCGTCGAAAGCCCGGTGCCGCTTGGCCGACCGGACCTGCCGCCCGAGGCCCATCCCTTCAATGCGCCCGATGCGCCGGGGAAGGACCGGATGGACGTGCCGCCGCCCGACCCGTGGCGCGCGCCGCTGGGCGAGCTTTCCCTGTTCGAGCTTCTCCGTCGCCGCTTCCTGTCCGAGGCGCGCGCCGTGGCCAATCTGGACGTATCGGATCTTCTGGAACCCTCGGCCCGGGTGTTCGAGCGCGTCGGCGAGGCACCCGGCGGGATCATCGCGCTTCTGGGCGAGCGCATCTATCCCTGGCGGGTGCGCAAGGGACAGGCGCCCACTTTCGGCGATCACATATGTCGCCCCTTCGATCTGTCGAGCGTACACCGGCGCTGGTGTCTGGCGCCGGCGCTGATCCCGGACAGGGCCGTCTGGCGGTATGTCCGCGTCGGCCGGACGGCCCCGAAGGAAAGCGCGCGCTTCTTCCGCGCCATGGCCATCCGTCATCCCGGCGTGCCAACCTCGAAGATCGTTCCCAAGACGAGCCTTGTTGAAAGCGACGAACTTTCAAGACTTTCGCAGTCGTTCTTCAACTTCCGCCCGGTGCGTCCGAAGGCCAGCGCCTCGCGCCTGGGGGCTGCGCCCCGGCCCGCCGCGGCGGCCGGGCGCACCTGCATCGTGACGACTATGAAGAACGAGGGGCCCTTCATCCTGGAATGGGTCGCCTATCACCGCGCCATCGGGGTGGACGACTTTCTTGTCTACACGAACGACTGCACGGACGGGACGAACGAACTTCTGGACGTTCTTCAGGCGCGCGGCCTCGTCCAGCGGCGCGACAACCCCTTTCGCGGCACCGGTCTCAAGCCCCAGCACGCCGCGCTTCAGGCCGCCGAAGACGAGGAGGTGGTCCGCAATGCCGGCTGGGCCATTTGCATGGACGTCGACGAGTTCATCAACGTCCATGTCGGGCAGGGGCGGCTGGCCGATCTCTATGAGGCGGTCGGGGACGCGAACCTCATCTCTCTGACGTGGCGGCTTTTCGGCAACGCGGACATCGCCCGTTTCGAGGACCGTTTCGTGATCGAGCAGTTCACGCGCTGCGCGCCCGAGTTCGTGCGCAAGCCCCATCAGGCCTGGGGCTTCAAGACGCTGTTTCGCAACCTCGAGATCTACAAGAAGATGGGCGTGCACCGGCCGAAGGGCCTGAAGCCGGATCTCTGGGACCAGATCCGCTGGGTCAACGGCTCGGGCCGGCCGATGCCGCGGACGATGCTGCGCAACGGCTGGCGCTCGACGCCGGAAACCTATGGATATGACCTCGTCACGCTCAACCACTATGCCGTCCGCTCGGCCGAGAGCTTTCTGGTCAAGCGCGACCGCGGCCGCGTCAACCACGTCGAGCGCGACCAGGGTCTTGCCTACTGGTTCCGCATGAACATGAACGCCGAGGAAGACCGGTCGATCCTTGCCAAGCTGCCGCGGCTGAAGGCCGAATGGTCCCGCCTCATGGCCGATGCCGAGATCCGGGCCGCGCACGAATTCTGCGTCGCGCGCCACCGCGAGAAGATTGCCGAGCTTCAC
>RFGD01000135.1 GCA_003696705.1 Alphaproteobacteria bacterium
GAAGCCGGTTCGTCACCTGTCCAAATCGGCCGATGCCGGCGATGATGATCGGCCCCTGCGGTGCGATATCGCTGTCGCCGGCCGGGGCGGGACGGTGGCCGGTCGCGGGGGCGATACGCTCGGCGGCCATGAACAGGAACGGCGTCATCAGCATGGACATGGCGATGGCCATGAGAAGCGGTTCGGCGACGGACGCGGCGACGACGCCCTGCTGTTCGGCGAAGGCCAGGAGGACGAAGCCGAACTCGCCCGCGCCGGCAAGCGACAGCGTGAAAAGAAGCCGGTCGCGCCGCCCGAGGCCCGCGGCCAGTCCCAGCCCCCAGAGGACGCCCCCCTTGGCGACGAGCGTCAGGGCGACGATGGCCGCCACGGCACCCGGCGCCTCTGCCAGCACGGAAAAGTCCATGCCCGCGCCGACGGTCAGGAAGAACAGGCCAAGTAGAAGGCCGCGAAACGGTTCGAGGTCCGACTCCAGTTCGTGCCGGAACTCGGAATTGGCCAGAAGGACCCCGGCCAGGAAGGTGCCAAGGGCCGGCGAAAGACCTACGGTCTGCATCAACAGCGCCGTCGCGACGACAAGAAGAAGGGAAAGCGCCGTGTTCACCTCGCGAAGCCGTGCCCCCTGGGCATAGCGAAAGGCGTGGTGCACGAGATACGAGCCGATGAGCACCACGGCCGCGATTGCGCCAAGCGTCACCAGCGCCGCGCCCCATCCCGGCAGATCCTCGACCAGGGACATCGCCTCCGGGTCGTTCGCGCCCGGCGCGGCAAGGGCCCCGCCCAGAAGCGGGATGAGGATGAGCATCGGAATGACGGCGATATCCTGCGTCAGGAGAACCGCAAAGGCGGATCTTCCGCCCGGCACCGGCAGGAGGTCCCGCTCGGACAGCGTCTGAAGGACGATGGCGGTCGAGGACAGGGACAGGATCATTCCCGCGGCCAGCCCCTCCGTCACCGGCAGGCCGGCCAGCACCCATCCGAGCGAGATGAGCGCCGTTGCCAGCACGATCTCGGTGACGCCAAGCCCGACCATCCGGCGCCACATCGCGCCCAGGGCCCGGGGTTCGAGCTCGAGCCCGATCAGAAACAGCATGATGACAACGCCGAACTCGGCGAAATGGCGCAGCTCGTGCGCCTCGTGTCCGACGAGGCCCAGGACCGGACCGATCACGATCCCGGCCCCGAGGTAGCCAAGGACGGAGCCCAGCCCGAGCCGCCGCGCCAGGGGCACGACAATGACCATCGCCGCCAGATAGATCGTCGCCTGGAAGATGAGTGACTGCATCCTGCTCAGACCGGAAGGGGAGAGTCGGGTTTCAACTGGTTCATGACGATCTGGCTTTGGACCCGGGCGACGGCCGGCAGCGGAAGAATGATCTCGTGGACAAGGCGGTTGAGGGATGCCAGGTCCCGGCAGAAGACGCGCAGAAGATAGTCGGCCTCGCCCGTCAGGGTCCATGCGGCCACCACTTCGGGCAGGGTGTCGATGATGCGGGTGAACCCCTTGACCCGGGCCGGGTCATGCGTCGCCATCTGGACCTGCACGAAGGCCTGCACCTCCAGTCCAAGCTGCCCCGGGTCCAGCCGGGCGACATAGCTTTGGACATATCCCGCTTGTTCGAGCCGCTGCCGCCGTCGGGCAGCCTGGCTGGCGCTCAGCCCGAGGATCTGCCCGAGTTCCTGAGAGGTGAGGTTCGCGTCCCTCTGGAGAACGGCAAGAAGGCGCGAATCGATGTCGTCCAGCTCCATGAGAAATTCCCGCGCAAAATGGCAAAGACACGCGACAGACGGGCGGAAATCCGCCCCCGGCACGAAGAAGATGCGCACACAACGCGTCCCGCACGGGCGATACTCGCACGAAAGATGTTGGAACGCCACAGGAGGACGCGCAATGGGTCCCTTTCCCCACGACGCCCCGCCGGCGGCCATTTCGGCCGAGAACCCGGCAGGAACGGACGGTTTCGAGTTCGTCGAATTTGCCCACCCCGAGCCCGAGCGGCTTCGCGCCCTGTTCGAGAGCATGGGCTATAGCCTGACCGCGCGCCACCGGCAGCGCGCCATCGAGCTTTGGCAGCAGGGCGACATCACCTTCGTCGTGAACGCAGAGCCGGGCACCCATGCCGCCGAGTTCGTCGCCGCCCACGGGCCGTCGGCGCCGTCCATGGCCTGGCGCGTCGTCGATGCCGAGCACGCCTTCCGCCATGCCGTCGCGAAGGGCGCGACGCCCTATACAGGGCCCGGCAAGACGCTGGACGCACCGGCCATTGTCGGCATCGGCGGAAGCCTCATCTATTTCGTCGACCGCTATGGCGCGCGCGGGAGTGCGTGGGACGACTTCGAGTGGCTCTCGGAAGAGCGGCCCGCCGGCGTCGGCTTCTACTACCTCGATCACCTGACGCACAACGTGAACCGGGGCAACATGGACACCTGGTTCCGCTTCTACAGCGACATCTTCAACTTCCGTCAGATCCGCTTCTTCGACATCGAAGGCAAGCTGACCGGGCTGTTCAGCCGGGCGCTGACCTCGCCGTGCGGGAAGATCCGCATCCCGATCAACGAATCGGCCGACGATCGCAGCCAGATCGAGGAATATCTGCGCAAGTACAAGGGCGAGGGGATCCAGCACATCGCTGTCGGCACCGACGACATCTATGCGGCAACCGACGCCATCGCCGCGCGCGGGCTCAAGTTCATGCCGAAACCGCCCATGACCTATTACGAGATGAGCCACGAGCGCGTGAAAGGCCATCAGGAACCCATCGAGAAGCTTGCCCGGCACGGGATCCTGATCGACGGCGAAGGGGTCGTCGGCGGCGGTGAAACCCGCGTCCTTCTGCAGATCTTCTCGAAGACCGTCATCGGCCCGATCTTCTTCGAGTTCATTCAGCGAAAGGGAGACGACGGGTTCGGCGAGGGCAATTTCCGCGCACTTTTCGAGTCGATCGAGCGCGACCAGATCGCCCGCGGCGTCCTGCCTGCAGAGCCGGCCGAATAGCATCGGCGTCGAGAGGGGCGCAACACGGACGGGCGGGCCCATGGGGTCCGCCCGTTTCCGTCGGGGTCGGCTTGCATCCGCCCCGCCGGCGGGACAGGATCTGACGATCTGACGAACCGGAGGTGCTAATGTCGCTTGTCGAGGCCGCCCGCGCCGTGCGTGAAAACGCGCACGCGCCCTATTCGGGTTTCAAGGTAGGCGCGGCGATCCGCGCCGCTTCGGGGCGCGTCTATGTCGGCTGCAATGTCGAGAATGCCTCGTACCCCGAAGGAACCTGTGCCGAGGCCGGCGCGATCGCCGCCATGGTCGCCGCCGGAGAGACCGAGATCGTCGAGGTGGCGGTCATAGCCGACGCAGAGCGGCCGGTCACGCCATGCGGGGGCTGTCGCCAGCGGCTGGCCGAGTTTTCCCGTCCCGACACGACCGTGCGCATGGCCACGCTTTCGGGCACTGTCGAGACGGCCTCGATGGCCGAACTCCTGCCGCGCGCCTTTGCCCGGTCCCATCTGGGACGCTGAGGATGGACGCCCGCCGCATCATCGCCCGGGTGCGGGACCGCGAGCCGGTTTCGGACGAGGAGCTGCGCTGGTTTGCGCGCGGCCTTGCCGACGGCACGGTTTCCGACGCGCAGGCCGGCGCCTTCGCGATGGCGGTCCTTCTGAACGGCCTGTCGCCCGGGGCGCGGGTCGCGTTGACACTTGCGATGCGCGACAGCGGGGACGTCCTGAAATGGGCACTTCCGGGTCCTGTCGTCGACAAGCATTCGACGGGCGGCGTCGGTGACTGCGTGTCGCTCGTGCTGGCGCCGGCGCTGGCCGCGCTGGGCGCCTTCGTGCCGATGATCTCGGGCCGAGGGCTTGGGCATACCGGCGGCACGCTGGACAAGCTCGAGGCCATTCCGGGTTACACGGCCGATGTTCCGGTCGAGACGCTTCGGCGCATCGTGGCCGACTGCGGCTGTGCCATTGTCGGTGCCAGCGCGCGCATCGCCCCGGCAGATCGGCGCCTCTACGCCATTCGCGACGTCACGGCGACGGTCGAAAGCGTCGATCTCATCACCGCGTCGATCCTGTCCAAGAAGCTGGCGGCGGGGCTGGAAGCGCTGGTCCTTGACGTGAAGGTCGGCAGGGGCGCCTTCATGGCGACAATGGATGACGCGCGCACCCTTGCCCGCGCCCTGGTCGATGTGGCCCGCGGCGCCGGGTGCCGCACGATCGTGGCCATCACGGACATGGATCAGCCGCTTGCACCGGCGGCGGGGAACGCGCTCGAGGTCGCCGAGTGCATGAAGGTCCTGTCGGGTCGCCGGGCCGGCGGCCGGCTTGCCCGCCTGACCGAGGCCCTGGGCGGGGCCGCCCTTGCCGCGGCGGGGCTCGTGCCCGACCGAGAGGAAGGGGCCGCGCGCATCCAGAGCGCCGTCGCCTCGGGCGCTGCGGCCGAACGCTTCGGGCGCATGCTGACCGCCCTTGGCGGGCCGGCCGACTTCGTCGAGCGCTGGGAGGCCTACTTGCCGCGCTCGGCCGTTCAGCGGCCCGTCCCCGCGCCGCATCCGGGCCTCGTCGCCGCCATAGACACCCGCGCCCTGGGCCTTGCCGTCGTCGATCTGGGCGGTGGCCGCCACCGCGAGGGCGATCCGATCGACCCCTCGGTGGGCCTTGCATCCCTTGCCGAAATCGGTCAACCCGTCGCTGCCGGAGACCCGCTGGCCATCGTGCATGCGCGCGACGCGGCGGACGCCGATGCGGCGGCGCAAGTGGTCCGGCAGGCCTATCGGATCGGCGACGCGGCGGCCGTGCCGCCTCTTGTGCGGGAGTGGTTGGAATGAAGGGGCGGGCCTTTCTGATCGTGCTCGATTCCGTCGGTTGCGGGGGCGCGCCGGACGCGGCCGACTTCGGCGACGAAGGCGCCAACACGCTTGGGCATATCGCCGAGGCTTGCGCGGCCGGGCGTGC
>RFGD01000136.1 GCA_003696705.1 Alphaproteobacteria bacterium
AACGCGAACACCGACTACTGGTACATGTGGAAGCTTCCGCTTTTCGGAGAGCGCGACGTGGACGCGATCCTGGCCGAGGCCGAGGCCTGCAAGAAGGCCTATCCCGGCCACCATGTGCGCATCAATGCCAACGATCGCTACAAGCAGGTGGCGGCATTCAGCCTTGTCGTCCGTCGCGCCGGCTGAGACCCGGGCATTGCCACGAGGCCGCAAAGCCGATTGAAACGTGACGCGGGGCCTGCGGGCCCCCGTCCCACCCACAACCCGAGAGGCCGCCCATGTCCTTCGACCGTTCGATCAAGATCGCTCCGTCGATCCTTTCCGCCGACTTCGCCAACTTCGGCGCCGAGATCCGCGCCATCGAGGATCAGGGTGCCGACTGGGTGCACGTGGACGTCATGGACGGCCACTTCGTGCCCAACCTCACCTTCGGCCCGCCTGCGGTGAAGGCGTTTCGGCCGCATGTGAAGACGGTGATGGACGTGCACCTCATGATCGCGCCCGTCGATCCCTACATCGAGGCCTTCGCCGAGGCCGGCGCCGACTTCATCACCGCCCATGTCGAAGCAAGCCCGCACATCCACCGCACGCTGCAAGCGATTCGCGGTGCCGGCGCCAAGGCCGGTGTCACGCTGAACCCCGGAACGCCGGTCGAGGCCATCGAGAACGTCGTCGACCTTGTCGATCTCGTGCTTGTCATGAGCGTCAACCCCGGCTTCGGCGGCCAGAAATTCATCGCCAGCCAGGTCGAGAAGATCCGCCGGGTGCGAGAGATGATCGGCGATCGCCCGATCCATATCGAGGTGGACGGCGGCGTCACCCCGGAAACCGCGCCGCTTGTCGCCGCCGCGGGCGCCGACGTTCTTGTCGCCGGCTCGGCCGTGTTCAAGGGCGGCTCCGTGGACAACCCCGAAGTCTATGGCGCGAATATCCGTGCCATCCGCGAAGCCGCCGAGGCCGCCCGCGCATAACTTCGGCCAGGCGGTTGCCAGCCGCGGATGGCTCCTTCATATTCTGAAATGTGAATTTCTATCGAGGAGGAGCCCCCGTGAAATTTTCCCGCAGACATTTCCTGACCGCCGCCGGCGCGGCCGCCCTCTCGGCCGGGCTGCCGGCGCGGGTCTGGTCGCTTGCCACCCTGGAAAGTGGCGCCGTGCGCATCGATTCCCTGTCGGACGGCCACCTGACGCTGCCCGGAAGCTTCATTTTCGGCCCGGCCCCGCAGGCCGAGCTCGAGGCCCTTCTGAAGGCCCACGGCATGCCGGGCATCCCCGACACGATCACCCCGCCCTGCAACGTCACGCTCTTGCGGGACGGCGCGCGGACGGTTCTGTTCGACACCGGCTCGGGGTCGGGATTTCAGAATACCGCCGGCGAGCTTCCGGACGCGCTCGACGAGGTGGGCGTGGCGCCCGAGGACGTGACCCATGTCGTCTTCACCCATGGCCATCCCGACCATCTTTGGGGCGTCATCGACGACCTGGACGAGCCGACCTTCTACGAAGCCGAGCATCTGATGAACCGCACCGAGTTCGACTACTGGTCGGACCCCGAGACGGTGAACAGGATCGGCGAGGCACGCGCCTCGTTCGCGGCGGGTGCGCTGCGGCGGCTGCAGACAATGGGGGCCGACGCCTTCACCCTGTTCGAGGGCGAAACCGAGGTGCTGCCGGGCGTTCTTGCCATCCCGACCCACGGTCACAGCCCCGGGCACACGTCCTTTGCCATCGCCACCGACGGCGGACAGATCCTTGTCACGGGCGATGCGATCACCAACAGCCACATGGCCTTCGAACGGCCCGAATGGCATTCGGGCTCTGACCAGGATCTCGAGGCCGGGGCCGCGACGCGCGTCAGGCTTCTCGATCGCATCGTGGCCGAGGACATGACCCTGATCGGATATCACATCGAGCATCCCGGCATCGGCCGGGCCGAACGGACGGGCAAGAACCGTTATCGGTTCGTGCCGTTGGGGGGGTGAAATCGTGGCCGGTGCAGCGAACGGGTTCCGGGCGCTCGTCTTCGATGTCGACGGGACGCTGGCCGAAACGGAAGAGCTGCACCGGCGCGCCTTCAACGAGATCTTCGCCGCCTTCGGGCTCGACTGGGAATGGGACCCGGTGCGCTATCGCGAACTTCTTCGCGTGACCGGCGGGAAGGAGCGCATACGCGCCTACGCCGAAACCCTGGGGACACCGCTGGACGAAGGCCTTGTCCGCACGCTCCACGCCGCCAAGACACAACGCTACGCCCAGCTTGTCGCCGCCGGAGAACTGGCGCTGCGTCCGGGGATCCGCGAACTTGTCGAGGCCGGGCGCGGGGCCGGCATGGCCATCGGGGTCGCGACCACCACGAACCTTCCGAATGTCGAGGCCCTGACCCGCGCCACCTGGGGCCGCCCGGCCACCGAGGTTTTCGACGTCATCGCCGCCGGCGACATGGTGCGCGCGAAAAAGCCCGCGCCGGATGTCTATCGCCTGGCGCTCGACGAGCTCGGCCTGGCGGGCCACGAGGTCATCGCCTTCGAGGACAGCCGGAACGGTCTTCTTGCCGCGCGCGGTGCGCACATCCCCTGCGTGATCGCGCCAAGCCCCTGGACCCTCGGTCAGCGATTTGACGAGGCGGCGCTGGTGGTGGATGAATTCAGCGAATGCCTGCCGCTCTCGCGGCTCTTGACCCGTGTTTCCGAAACCATCTGAGGGAGGATCCGATGGCCGTTTCGACCCCGATCTGCGACTTCGGCTGGCGTCCGCCGGGCTTCAGCCTTCCGGCAACCGACGGCCGGACCTATACGCTCGACGACATCCGCGGCCCCCGTGGCACGCTCATCATCTTCATGTGCAACCACTGTCCGTACGTGAAGGCCGTGATTGATCGGATCATCCGCGATGCGCGCGAATTGAAGGCGCTTGGGATCGGCGTTGCGGCCATCAATTCGAACGATGCCGACGCCTACCCCGAGGACAGCTTCGAGAACATGAAGAAATGGGCCGAAGAGCTTGATTTTCCGTTCCCCTACCTGCGCGACGAAAGCCAGGAAGTGGCGCGCGCCTGGGGCGCGGCCTGCACGCCCGACTTCTTCGGCTTCAACGCCGACCTCGAGCTTCAGTATCGCGGAAGGCTGGATGCCTCGGGCCGCAACCCTGCCCCGCCCGATGCGCGCCGCGAGCTGTTCGAGGCGATGAAACAGATCGCCGAAACCGGCCGGGGGCCCGCCGAACAGATCCCGTCCATGGGCTGTTCGATCAAGTGGAAGGAAAGTGCATGACGGTCATCTTCGACCTCGACGGGACCCTGATCGACAGTGCGCCCGACATTCAGGCGGCGGCGAACACGGTGCTGTCGGAAGCGGGCGCGCGGCCCATCGACCTTGCCGAGGCCCGGTCGTTCATCGGCGAAGGCGCCCCCGTCTTCGTAAGCCGCATGATGACCGCAACCGGCCTCGGCGACGATCCGGCCCTGCACGCGGCGTTGCTCGAGCGCTTCCTGTCGCTTTACGACACGGCCGTCGTGCTGACCCGCCCCTTCCCCGGCGTCGCCGAGGCGCTCGAGGCCCTCCGCAGCCGCGGCTGGCGCCTCGGGATCTGCACCAACAAGCCGGCGGGGCTGGCGCGCGCCGTGCTTGCGCATCTCGGCCTCGCCCCGTTCTTCGACGTCGTCGTCGGCGGCGACAGCCTGCCCGAGCGAAAACCCCACCCGGCACCGCTTCTTCAGACGATGAAGTCACTGAGCGCGACGCGTTGCCTCTACGTCGGCGACAGCGAGATCGACGCCGCCTGCGCTCACGCCGCGCGCCTGCCGTTTGCGATCTTCACCGAGGGCTATCGCAAGACACCGGTCGAATCGCTGCCGCACGACTACCGGTTCAGCGATTTCGCCGCCCTTCCCGACATTGCCGAGGTCGCGCTTCGGGCGGCCGCCGAGTAGCGGCGTGGCCCGCGCGGCCCAAGCGTCTGCGATGCCGCGCCCCGCGCAAGGGGCCGCGCGGGTGCGGCTTCTGGTGCTGGCGCTCGTTCTCTCGGTGGCGCCGATGCCGCCCCGCGCGGCGGACGGCCGCGCGCTGGCCGCCGCCACTTGCCCTGTCAGGCCCGCGAACCCGGGGCCGATCCGCCTTGCCGCGCGGCGGCTTCTCGACTTCGAGCGCCTGCCCGCGCGCGCCGAACCCGGGATCGTTCTCGACGCGGCGCTGCGTGCGCCCGGCTTGTGGCTGGCCGAGCACCTCGCGGGCCA
>RFGD01000544.1 GCA_003696705.1 Alphaproteobacteria bacterium
GGTCTCGCTTGCCACCGCAAGCCAGGTGATGCGCGGGACCGGACGGATTTCGGAGGAGACGCGCAAGAAGGTGCTGAAGGCGGCCCGAGAGCTCAACTACGTCCCCGACGGCCGCGCCGCCTCGATGCGCTCGGGCGAGCGGCGGGAAATCGGTCTTCTCATCCACCAGATCGCCAACCCCTTCAACGCCGAGGTCATCGGCGGTGTCAGCGAGCTGCTCGAGGGCGAAGGCTATCTCGTCTCCATCCTCGACAGCCAGGACGACCCGGCGCGCGAGCACCGCTGTATCGAGGCGTTCATCCGCAACACGCGCGGCGGCCTTCTCTGGGTGCCGGCGGCGGGAACCCCGCGGCGCACGGTCGAGCTTCTGACGACCCACCGCATGCCGACGGTGACCTTTCTGCGCGATGCCCCGCACGGAAGTTTCGACCATGTCGGCATCGAGAACGCGGCCGCGACGTCGCTTGCCACGCATTACCTGGCCGATCTTGGCCACCGGCACATCGCCTATTTCGGCGGCGACGACGAGGGTCAGGTGCGGCGCGAGCGCATCGCGGGTTATCGCGCCGCCCTGGCCGAGCGCCGCCTGGCGCCACCCGTCGTCTGGCCGTGCCATGACCGCAAGATCGCGGCCCTCGACGCGGCCATGGCGCTGCGGGAACAACACCCAGAGGTGACGGCAATGGTCTGCAACGGCGACCAGGTGGCGATCGGCGCCTGCATGGCATTGGCGCGGATGGGGCTTTGCGCGGGGCAGGATGTATCGGTCATCGGCTTCGATGACATCGCCGATGCGGCCATTGCCACCCCGCCGCTCACGACCATGTCCGTCTCGCCCGCACGCCTTGGGCGCAAGCTGGCGCGTGTCCTTCTCGATCGCATCCGCGACCCCGACATGCCGATCGCCTCGGTGAACGTGCGCCCACAGCTCGTCGTGCGCGCATCCACGGGGCCGGCGCCCACCCTCCGGCAGGCGCCTGCCGCGACCGACCGGGCGAAAACCTGAAGGCCCGACCCGCCGGATCGCGCCCTGTCGCGGGCGCGCGCCGGCGCGCCTTTCGCACGGGAAGGGTCCGGCCCGGCCGCCGGCGAAGCGCCCGGGCCAGCGCGGTGCCCCGCGTCCTCA
>RFGD01000137.1 GCA_003696705.1 Alphaproteobacteria bacterium
GGCGAGCCCGTCGAGGTCATCCCCTCGCAGAAGATGTCGAAGTCGAAGAAGAACGTTGTCGACCCCGCCGACATCATTCGCGAGTTCGGGGCCGATACCGCGCGCTGGTTCATCCTCTCGGACAGCCCGCCGGAACGGGACGTCGAATGGACGGCGGCCGGGGCCGAGGCGGCGCACCGCCACCTGGCGCGCGTGTGGCGCATGGCAGACGAGGTGCGCGCGGCGCTGGCCGAAAGCGGTGGCATGGATGCCGCCGACGATCCGGCCGCGGCCGAGCTCGACCGCGCCGCCGCCCGCGCCATCGCCGACGTGACCGAGAACGTCGAGGGCTTTGCCTTCAACAAGGCGGTCGCCCGGCTCTACGAATTCACGAACACCGTGCACCGTTCCAAGGCCGGCCCGGCGGCAAAGGCGCGTGCCTTGCGCACGATGGCCCAACTGATGGCGCCGATGACCCCGCACATCGCCGAGGAAATCTGGTCGATCCTGGGCGGCGAGGGGCTTGTGGTCGCCACCCCCTGGCCCGAGGCCGACCCGGCCCTTCTGGTCGAGGACACCGTGACGCTGCCCATCCAGGTGAACGGCAAGCGCCGCGCCGAAATCTCGGTCCCGAAGGACTTGCCGAAGGACGAAATCGAGCGCCTCGCCATCGAGCACGAGGCCGTGCAACGCGCCCTTGGCGGCGCGACGCCGCGCAAGGTCATCGTCGTGCCGGGACGGATCGTCAATGTGGTGGCCTGACCGGCGCAGGGTTCTTGTCGGTGCCGTGGCGCTGGCAACGGTCCTTGCCGGCTGTGGCTACACCCCGGCCTACGGGCCGGACGGGACGTCGGCCATCGGGCGCGGCGCGGTCGCCGTCGAGCAGGCCAGCGACCGACGCACCTTCCTTCTCCGAGAGGCGCTGATCCAGAGGCTGGGCGAACCGTCCTCGCCCGCCTATGCGCTCGGGCTCGAGGTCGAGGTGGTCGCCGAGGGTCTGGGCATCACCGCCAACAACGAGATCACCCGCTACCAGCTTGTCGGCACGGCCCGTTACACGCTGCGCGATCTTGCGACGGGAAGCGTTGCGACCTCGGGGCAGGTGACGGGGTTCACCGGCTACTCGACCAGCGCCTCGACGGTTGGCGGCGTCGTGGCGCGGCGGGATGCGGAAGAGCGGCTGATGACCATCCTTGCCGACCGCATTGCCGCCCGTCTTCTGGGCTTCGATCCGGGGATCTCGGGGGGATGAAGCTTTCGGGCCGGGACGCACGGCGGCTTTTCGAAAAGCCGGACGCCGCGATGCCCGCGGTCCTGGTCTACGGCGCCGATCCCATGCGGGTGGCGGCGGCCCGCAATCGCCTCGTCGAACGGCTTGTCGGCCCGCATGCCGATGCCGAAATGCGCCTGGCCCGGATCCCGGCGGCCGATCTGCGCCGCGATCCCGCCGCGCTTCAGGACGCGTTGCGGGCGCAGGGCTTCTTCCCGGGCGCCCGCGCCGTGGTCGTCGAGGATGCCACGGATGCCCTGACCCGGACCGTCGATGCGGCGCTTTCGGACTGGCGCCCCGGGGACGCGACGCTGATCGTCAGTGCGGGCGCCCTCCCTGCGCGTTCCTCGCTTCGCAAGCTCTTCGAGGCGCACCCCAAGGCCGCGGCCGCGCCGGTCTATGACGACCCGCCCGGCAGGGACGAGGTCGAGGCCATGCTCGCCGAGGTCGGCGCGCCGCCGCTCAACGCCGAGGCCATGCGCGACCTTCTGGCCCTCGCCGCCGCGGTTTCGCCCGGCGATCTTCGCCAGACCATCGAGAAACTTGCGCTCTACAAGCTCGGCGGCGGGTCGCCGGCCACGGCCGAGGATCTCGCCGCTGTCGTCCCCTCGACCACCGAAACCGGCATCGACGAACTTGTCCACGCCGTCGCCGAAGGCCGACAGGCAGAGGTTGCGCCGCTTCTGCGCAAGCTTTGGGCGCAGGGCATACAACCGGTCCAGGTCTGCATAGCCGCAGAGCGCCATTTCGCTGCGCTCCATCGCGCGGCCAGCGACCCGTCGGGCCCCGAGCGCGGCATTGCGGCGGTCCGGCCCCCGGTCTTCGGCCCGCGGCGCAACCGCATGGTCCGTCAGGCCGGCCGGTGGCGGCCGGAACGCCTGGAAACGGCGCTGAGGCTTCTGACCGAAACCGACCTGACGCTGCGCTCGGGACGCCCGCTGCCCATGACGGCAATGGTCGAGCGTGCGATGATCCGTCTCGCCATCATGGCGCGGGGGCGGTAGAACCAGAGGCCGATCCCCGGCGCCGAGGACAGGAGGGGGCGACGTGGCGCAGAGATCCGAGGAAGGCGACGGCGGGGCGCGGCCCCCGGATTACACGGTCATCGGACCCGTCAGGACGCGCACCTTCCGGGTTCTCTGGATGCTCGAGGAGCTGGGCGCACCCTACCGACATGCGCCGCACATGCCCCAGTCAGCGGAGGTCCGGGCCATCAATCCCTCGGGGAAGGTCCCGGTCCTGGTCGCGGATGGCGTGCCGCTTACGGATTCGACGGCGATCATTCAGTTCCTTGCCGACCGACACGGACGTTTCACAGCGCCACCGGGCACCATCGAACGCGCCCGGCAGGATGGCTTCACGCAGTTTCTTCTCGACGAGTTCGACGCGCTCTTGTGGACGGCCGCGCGCCACAGCTTCATCCTGCCAGAGCATCTGCGCCAATCCGCCATCAAGGACACCCTGCGCTGGGAATTCCGCAACGCGCAGGCCGAACTCGTGCGCCGGATGGGACAGGGCCCCTACCTGATGGGCGCGGCGTTCAGCGTGCCCGACATCATCCTGACCCATTGCTGCAACTGGGCGACCGTCGCGCGCTTCCCGATCGAGGAAGACGCGATCCGCGACTATCTCGAGCGTACGCGTGCGCGCGATGCCTACCGGCGGCTGATGGGCTGACGCGCCGCCCATGCCGCGGCCGCGCTTCCCGCCCAGCGCCCGCTGGCAAGACAGGCGGTAAGAAGATAGCCGCCCGTCGGCGCCTCCCAGTCCAGCATCTCGCCGGCGACGAAGACGCCCGGCCTTGCCAGAAGCATCAGGTTCCGGTCCACCGCGTCCCAGCGGACGCCCCCGGCGGTCGAAATCGCCTCGGCCAGCGGAAGGGGGCCGTCATGGCTGACGGTGACGGACTTCAGCGCGCCGGCAAGGGCCGCCGGGTCCGAGGGGAGCGGGCGGGCAAATTCGTTGACCAGCGCAAGCCGCGCGCCCGTCAGGCCCAGCCCTTTTCGCAGACGGTTCGAGAGGCTGTCACCGGGGCGGCATCGCGCGAGCCGCGATGCGAGCGTTGCCCGGTCGGTGTCGGGAAAGAAGTCGAGCGTCAGCCGCGCCCCATCGCGCACCGCGCGCGACACCGCATAGATCCCGCCGCCCTCGAGGCCCTTGCGGCTGACGACGAACTCGCCCCGCGAGGCCAGCGCCCCGGCCGTCAGGCGGACACCCTTCACCGGCGCGCCGAAATGGCGCGACATGGCCGGCGACCAGCGCACGCGAAGCCCGGCGTTGGCGGGGCGGAATGGCGAAAGCGGCACGCCTTCGCCGCTCAGGATCCCGGCCCATGCACCGTCCGAGCCCAGCCGCGGCCAGCTTGCCCCGCCAAGGGCCAGGACGGTGGCGCGCGGGTGAAGCAGGTGCCGGCCTTCGGGGGTGTGAAAGACAAGCGCGCCGGCCGCGTCCCACCCCGCCCAGTGCCACCGCGTCCTGACACGCACGCCGGCCGCGCCCAGCCGCGAGAGCCAGGCGCGCAGGAGCGGAGAGGCCTTCATGGACTGCGGAAACACCTTCCCCGAAGACCCGACGAAGGTCTCCTGGCCAAGCGCCTCGGCCCAGGCGCGCACCTCGGCCGGCCCGAAGGCCCGAAGCATCGGTTCAAGGACGCTTCGCGCCTCCGGGGGATAGGCCGCAAGAAACGCATCCCATGGCCGCGCGTTCGTCAGGTTCAACCCCGACTTCCCGGCCATCAGGAATTTCCGGCCAACGCTCGGCTTTGCCTCGGCGATCAGGACGGGACGACCGGCCGCGCTCAGCGCCTCGGCCGCCATCAGACCCGCCGGGCCGCCCCCGACGACCACCGCCGGGCCGCTCATGATGCCCGCCCGCACTTGATGCGGCGACCGGCGCGGCGCAATCCTTGACCGGCGCACCGCAGATGACGAAGCGGGAAGAAGAGGGCCCTGGAATGACGGATGACCCGGTGTGTCCCCTTTGCGGCCGACCGATCCCGAAGGAGGCGCCGCAAAGCGTCCACCACCTCGTGCCTCGCCTGAAGGGCGGGGCCAGGGGGCCGGTCGTCCGCCTGCATCAGATCTGCCATGACGCCATCCATGCCGCCTTTTCCGAAGCCGAACTGGCCCGGGAGGCCAACACGATCGAGGCGCTTCGTGCGCACCCGCGGCTTCAGCGCTTCCTGCAATGGATCGCGCGCCGCCCGCCCACCTTTCATTCGCGGACGCCGGGTCCGCGTCGGCGGCGGCCGCATGGACGGTTCCCGTCCCGTCGTTGAGCGGTTCACGGGATCATTGCCTTGATCGCGGCGGCATGACCCTCGGGCGCGGCAAGGACATCCGCGACGATCTCGGCAACTGCGTCATCAAGCGCCTCGGGCGCCACGATGCGATCGACAAGCCCGAAGGCGAGCGCCTCGTCGGCGGCAAGGCGCGCACCCGACATGAGGATCAGCTTGGCCCGCGACGGCCCGATCAGCCGCGCAAGGCGGGCGGGGTCCGACGGCTGTGGCAAGAAGCCCAGACGCATGACGGGGTAGAAGAAGCGCGCATGGGGCACGGCAACCCGCAGATCGCAGGCAAGCGCCATGCCGAAAGCGCCGCCGGCGAGCGTGCCGTTGAGGGCGGCGACCGTCAGACAGGGTGCCGACGCGATGGCCCCCGACAGGCGCTCCCACACGGGGTCGGTGGCAAGCCCCGCCCGGGCCTCGTCCAGATCGGCCCCGGCGCTGAACACCTTCTCACCCGCGCCCCGAATGACCAGCGCCCGCGCCTCCCCGCCCGCGGCCTCGGCAATCTCGGCCAGTTCGACCAGCATCGCCCGGGTCAACGCGTTGGCCTTCTCCGGCCGGTCGATGGTGACGCGCCAGAGCGCACCGTCGCGCGCAAGCTCGATCATGGCTCAAGGCCCACGCGTCGGCGGATTGCGGGGTCGCGCAGCTGCACTTCCATGCCGACGAACTCGTCCGCGTCGTCAGAGCACATCCACACCAGCGCGCGCGCCGGCCACTCGGGGGGAATGTGCTCGGACGGGTCCATCTGGCTGACCGGATTGATCCCCGAACGGCGGCTGAGCACCTGCATCTCGGTCGCCACGGTGCCCGGCGACAGCCCCATTGCGCGGATACCCCGGCTCCGCCACTCGAGATCGGCCACGCGCGTCAACATCGCCGCCCCCGCCTTCGCGGCGCAATAGTGGCTCCACCCCTCGAGCGGCCGGTGCGCCGCGCCGGAAGACACCGTGATGATCGTGCCGCCACCGCGCGCGATCATCGCCGGGTAGGCGGCCCGCATGCCGTGGAAGACGCCCTTGAGGTTGACGTCGACCGCATGGCCCCAGGCGTCGGGGTCGGCGTCCTCGAGGCGCTGGATCGGTTCGATGACCCCCGCATTGTTGATCAGGACGTCAAGGCCGCCGAACGACGAGACGGCGGCATCCACCGCCGCCTCGACCTCCCAGGCACGGGACACGTCGCAGGGCACGGCCAGCGCGCTTTCGCCGATCTCGCCGGCGATCTCGGCAATACGCTCGGCACTGCGCGCGAGAAGAACGACCGAGGCCCCGGCTTTCGCGAAAAGGCGCGCCGCCGCCTCGCCGATGCCGCGGCTCGCACCCGTTATCATGACCACCTTGCCGCTCATGTCCTGCATGGTGCACCTACCCTTTCCGTCCCTGACGACAGACTTCTAGCGCAGCCTGCGCGCCTTGGCCACGCCGACCGAGCTTGACTGCCGCCGGCAAGCACCTGAAGCTGTGCCCCTGGGGGTTCAATTTGCCGGAGGTTCCAGTGCCACGCCGCCTGACGCCATTTCTTGCCGCTTTCGCCACGCTTTCCGCGCTTTCCGCAACGCCCGGCCTTGCCGATGTCACCGCAGACGAGGTCTGGCAGGAGTGGCAAGAGATCTATGGCGGCAACGGCATCTCGTTGAAAGCGGCACAGAAAACACGCGCCGCGAACATCCTGACACTGGGCGAGGTCGAGGCCGTCGTCACCTTCCCGGAAGGCACAATGCGCGCACGGGCAGGCGAGATCCGCATGGAAGAACGGGGGGACGGCAGCGTCCTTGTCACCTTCACGCCGACATCGCAGCTCGAGATTCGCGCCAACCCGAAGGACGCCGAACCCGTCGAGATGGACCTTCAGATGACCCAGAAGGGCAACGTGATGGTCGTGACGGACGCCGGCGACGGCCACGACTACAGCTATACGGTGCCCCAGGCGACGCTTGCGCTCGATGCCTTCATCGTCGATGGCGTGAAGCTGCCCGTGACCCTGGCCGCCGAGTTCAGGGATTTCGCCGAGACCGCCCATGTCGGCGCCCGGACCGGCGGGCTGCGGGACATCGAAGTGAACGAGACGATCGCCCGCACCAGCTTTCGCTTCACGGCCGAGGACCCGGAAGACAAGGCGGCGCATGTGGAAGCCGAGGGCGTCGTCACCGGCCTTCGCGCGGCGACAAGGGGCCGCTTCCCCGCCGTTGTCGGAAAGACGTTTTCCGAAATGCAGGAGAGCGGGCTCGAGATGGCGCTGGAACTCGAACATGACGGCGCCGAATACAACGTCACGGGCGACGGGCCGGAAGGCGCCTTCGCCATCTCGTCGGCATCCGCGGGCGGCGCCTTCCGCTACGCGCTGGATTCGGAGCGCGTGACGGCCCACGGGGAAAGCCGTGGCCTGCGGCTCGAGCTCTCGGGGGCGGACATTCCCTTTCCCACCGTTGCCATCGGCGCCGAGGAAATATCGGCCGAGCTGAGCTTCCCTGCGGCCCCGACGCCCGAGCCGTCCGCCTTCAGCATGGCCCTTGGCCTGCGGGGGATCACGGTTGACGATGTCCTCTGGTCGGTCTTCGACCCGTCGGGTCAACTTCCGCGCGATCCGGCGAACCTCGTCATCGATCTTGCCGGCAAGGCAAGGCTTCTCGCGGATGTCATGAATGACCCCGCCGCGCTCGAGGGCGGTCAGAGCCCGATCGAGGTCGATGCGGTCGAAATCCGGCAAATGGAGCTTTCCGCCGCCGGTGCCCGGCTTTCGGGATCGGGCGCCTTCTCCTTCCGCTACGACAGCCCCGACCAGCCGGTCCCGGTCGGCCATGTCGACCTCAATCTCGAAGGCGGAAACGGGCTTCTGGACACGCTCGTGTCGATCGGCCTTCTGCCCGAGGACCAGGCCATGGGCATGCGCATGATGCTGGGCGCCTTCGCCCGCCCCGGCGGCGGCGAGGATACGCTGACCTCGCGCATCGAGATGACCGAAGACGGCGGCATCGTCGCGAACGGGATGCGCATGCGCTAGGCGGCCCCTTGTGAGAAGGGCTGGCACCGATTACCTCTCGAGCAGGAATGAGGCGCCACCCGGCGCCCGAAAACGATCATCCGAGGCATGAAGAACAATCTTGAATCCATCGCCGCCGCGCTGGTCGAGGTGGCCCGGAAGGCCGGCGCCGACCAGGCCGACGCGCTGGCCGTCGAGGGCACGTCGATCGGCATCGATGTCCTGAACGGCAAGCTGGAGGCCGCCGAACGTTCGGAAGGCATCGATGTCGGGCTTCGCGTCATCGTCGGCAACCGTCAGGCCTGCGTGTCCGCGTCCGACACGGCCGGCGAAACCCTGCGCCAGATGGCCGAACGGGCAGTCGCCATGGCGCGCGAGGCGCCCGAGGACCCCTCGGTGGGCCTTGCCGCGCCCGAGGAGCTTGCGCACGACTGGGACCTTGCGGCGCTCGAGCTCGAGGATCCGACCGCCGAGCCGGACCCGGCAACGCTGGAAGAGGACGCGCGTCGCGCCGAGGCCGCGGCCCTTTCCGTCGGGGGCGTGACAAAGGTGCAATCGGCATCGGCCAGCTATGGGCGCCAACGCCTGCACCTTTGCGCAAGCAACGGCTTCTCGGGCGGATATGCACGCACGAGCCGGTCGGTTTCCTGCGTCGCCATCACGGGCGAGGGCCTGGGGATGGAACGCGATTTCGCCGCGGAATCGCGGGTGTTTCAGGCAGATCTGCCGGCGCCCGAGGACGTGGGCCGAGAAGCCGGCGAGCGCGCGGTCGCCCGTCGCGACCCGAGGCGCCCGCCGACGGGCCGCTTCCCCGTGGTCTTCGACGAACGGGTTGCCGCCACCCTGATCGGTCACCTTCTTTCGGCGGTGAACGGCACGGCCATCGTTCGCGGCGCTTCCTGGGCGCGCGATCTCCTGGGCAAGACCGTCCTGCCCGAGGGGATCTCGCTCTACGAAGAGCCGCACCGCCCCCGCATCCCGGCTTCGCGCCCCTTCGACGCCGAAGGGCTGGCCACGCGCCGCCGAGCCATCGTCGAGGACGGAATCCTGACCGGCTGGACGCTGGATCTGTCGACGGCCCGCCGGCTTGGCCTTGAAAGCACGGCGAACGCGGTGCGTTCGACGGGCTCGCCGCCGTCGCCGGGGGTCGGAAACGTCACGCTGACGCCAGGCGAGCATGATCGCGAGGCGCTCTTGCGGGAGATCGGCGAGGGGCTTCTGGTGACGTCACTCATCGGCTCGACCATCAACCCGACGACCGGCGACTATTCGCGCGGCGCTGCCGGGTTCTGGATCGAAGGCGGCGAGATCCGCCACCCGGTGAACGAGCTGACCATCGCGGGCAATCTCCTTGAGATGCTGCGTTCCATCACCCCGGCCAATGACGCGCGCCCGCACAAGTCGCGCCTGGTGCCAAGCCTGGCCGTCGAGGGGCTGACGATTGCTGGTGACTGAGGACCTTGCCCTTCTTGTCGACGCCGCCCGGGCCGCGGCCGAGATCGCCGAGCGGCATTTCGGACAGGCGCCCGAGGCCTGGGACAAGCCCGGCGGCCAGGGGCCCGTGACCGAAGCCGACCTCGAGATCGACCGCATGCTGCGCGAAGAGCTTGGCGCCGCGCGGCCCGACTATGGGTGGCTGTCGGAAGAGACGGCCGATTCGCCTGCGCGCCTTGCGCAGGAGCGCGTCTTCATCGTCGATCCGATCGACGGCACGCGCGCCTTCATGGCCGGCCAGCCCGACTTCGCCCATTCGCTGGCCATCGCGCGGGACGGCGCC
>RFGD01000138.1 GCA_003696705.1 Alphaproteobacteria bacterium
ACGCCGCCGGGCCGGAAATAGGCCGCGTGCAGGCGCGCGCCGCAGGCCCGCTCGTAGAAGACCATCAGCTTCTCGCGCTCCTCGAACCCCCAGAGCGGCGGGGTCAGCGCGCCGACGTCCATCGCCTGCGTGGTGACGTTCAGAAGATGGTTCAGGATCCGTCCGATCTCGGAATAGAGAACGCGGATGAGCTGCGCCCGGCGCGGCACCTCGACCTCGCAAAGGCGCTCGATGGCCAGACACCATGCATGCTCCTGGTTCATCGGCGCAACATAGTCGAGCCGGTCGAAATAGGGCACGTTCTGCAGATAGGTGCGACTTTCCATCAACTTCTCGGTGCCGCGATGCAGAAGGCCGATATGGGGGTCGCAACGCTCGACCACCTCGCCGTCCAGCTCAAGCACAAGGCGAAGAACGCCATGCGCAGCAGGGTGTTGCGGGCCAAAGTTGATGTTGAAGTTGCGGATGCGCTGTTCGGCGCTCAGCTTGTCGGGCGATCCGTCCATGATCAGCTCTCCGTCACATCGTTCTGGGCCGCAATCCAGGCGGCGGGCAGCCGACCGCCGGCATACCGGGCGACGGCCTCGTATTGCGGGGCCAGGCGCGCGCGCATCTCGGCGCGCAGGGCGGGCGGCAATTCGGCCGGGGGCGCGTCATGCACGACGTCGCAAAGGGGCGCCGCCATCGGCCGGATCCCCAGGAAAACCGCCAGTGCCTCGACCGTGGCCGGGCCGCGCTCGGGGTCGAAAAGGTCCTCGTGGAACAGCACGAGGCGCTGATCCTCGGGCACGGCCCTGCCAAGGTTCTCGAGCGTCGCGGCATAATTCGCGCGCGCGTCAAGCTCGGGTTCTTTCCCGTCAAGCCAGCGGCGCGAGATCCGCGAAAGGGCCTGGGCGCGGTCGACGCCCGACACCCTGGCACGCCGCGCGGCCATGAGGCGCATGTTGGACCAGAGCCGGGCCACGGGCTCCCTCAGGACATAGACGAACCGCACGTCTTCGCAGAGCCCTGCCATCCGGCCAAGGGTTTCGGCCGGCAGAAGCCCGTAGGCGGGCGTGATGTCGGCGACCAGATGCGCGCCGTCCCGAAGCTGATCGGCAAGGAAAGAGAGATAGGCATCGAGGTCAGGGGTTTCGGCGTCAAGGATCCTTGCCAAGGCCCGCGCCGCGTCGAGGCGTCGGCGCGCCGCTAGGGCCTCGGCCCCCGTTTTCGCGCGCGCGAGGGCCTGCGCTGCCCGGCTCTCGACCCGGCGGAGCCCGTCCAGCGCGAAGGCAGCGCCCCCCGCCGCGCGGTCGAAAAAGTGAAGCTCCTTGATCGGCGGCAACGCGCAGTCGGGATGCTGGGCGAGATAGCGGTAGAGCCAGCTTGTCCCGGCCCGCGTCGCGCCAATGCCGAAGACGAGCGTCGTGCCGGCCGGCAGACCGCCACGATGCGCGCCCGGCCCGCCACGATACGCGCCCGGCGCCACCCCGGTGGCGCCCCTGAAGGCCCTGGCTGCGTTCGCCGCAAACACCCGCTTCATCCCTTTCGTCAACGTTCCGCTGTCAGTTTCCGCGGGGACCGGCTTCGTCCCGGAACGCCATGATCCACAGAAGAATCAGCGCCACCAGCGGGAAGATCGCGAAGATCGCCACCCAGGCGGGAATGCCGAACCGCGGCAGAAGGCGCCAGAACGGCACGATCACGAGAACCGCGAACACGAGGAACATGAGCCAGCCCCCGCCGCCCCACATGAATGCGTCGCCGTAGTGCATCATCCTGCCGCTCCACCCTTTTCGTCGCCGGGAAGGATGTATTCCGCGCCTTCCCACGGCGACATGAAATCGAACTGACGGTATTCCTGGACGAGCGACACCGGTTCGTAGACGACGCGCTTCAGCTCTTCGTCATAGCGAACCTCGGTATAGCCCGTGGTCGGGAAGTCCTTGCGAAGCGGATAGCCCCGGAAGCCATAGTCGGTCAGAATGCGCCGAAGGTCCGGATGCCCCGAGAACATGACGCCGAACATGTCGAACACCTCGCGCTCGAACCAGTTGGCCGAGGGGTGAATGTCGACGATCGAGGGCACGATGTCCCGCTCGCGGACCGCGGCCTTGACGCGGATGCGCTGATTGAGGTGCATCGACAGGAAATGATACACGACGTCGAAACGCTTCTCGCGCTCGGGGTGGTCGACCGCCGTGATGTCGACAAGCGTCGTGAAGCGGCACGTGCCGTCGGTGCGAAGGAACTCGACCACCGACGGGATGTCGCGCGCGGCGACCTCGATCGTCAGCTCCCGATGCGCCACATGATGGCCGGCAAGGCGCTCGCCAAGCTTGAGCTCCAGATGCGCGGCCAGTTCCTCGAGTTGCTGATTGGTCGTCATGTGTTGCCCCCTCAGCGCACGATGGTGCCGGTCCGGCGGATCTTCCGCTGGAGCTGCAGGATGCCGTAAAGAAGCGCCTCGGCCGTCGGCGGGCAGCCCGGCACATAGATGTCGACCGGCACGACACGGTCACAGCCGCGCACGACCGAATAGCTGTAGTGATAATAGCCGCCGCCGTTCGCGCAGGATCCCATCGAGATCACATAGCGCGGCTCGGGCATCTGGTCGTAGACCTTCCGCAGCGCCGGCGCCATCTTGTTGGTCAGCGTCCCCGCCACGATCATGAGGTCCGACTGGCGCGGCGAAGCGCGCGGCGCCGTCCCGAAACGCTCGAGGTCATAGCGCGGCATCGAGGTGTGCATCATCTCGACCGCACAGCACGCCAGCCCGAAGGTCATCCAGTGGAGCGAGCCGGTCCGCGCCCAGTTGATGATGTCGGCCGTCGACGTGACCAGAAAGCCCTTGTCCTGAAGCTCTCGGTTGAGGGCGGCGGTGGCCACCTCGCGGTCGGGCCCGGCGTCGTATGCGTTGGTGCTCACTCCCATTCCAGCGCCCCCTTCTTCCATTCGTAGGCAAAGCCGATGGTCAGCACGGCCAGGAAGACCATCATCGACCAGAAGCCAAGCTCCCCGACATCCTTGAACGCCACCGCCCAGGGAAACAGGAACGCAACCTCGAGGTCGAAGATGATGAACAGGATCGACACGAGGTAGAAGCGGACGTCGAACTTCATCCGCGCATCGTCGAAGGCGTTGAAGCCGCATTCATAGGCCGAGAGCTTCTCGGGGTCGGGATCGGACGGCGCGATGATGACGGCGGCAAGGACAAGAACGATTCCCAGCCCGATCGCGACCGCCAGAAACACGATGATGGGAAGATATTCCCGCAAGAGCTCGTCCATACCAACCTCCGCTCGTTCCCGCGCCGCTTTCTGGCGTCTCCGGCCCGTTTACCCTTCGGGGCCGCCGTCGGTCAACAAATCCGCCATCCTCGCGGCAAAGGGTGCCAACGGCCCTGACCCGACTGCGCCCGGCCGCCGATGTCGTCGCCGGGCCGCCGACGCGCCCCGTATACTTCCGCATACTGGCGGCCGCAACGGTCAACCGCCGTCCTTCGGACAGATTTCGGCGGCCGCGGACGCGGGTGGCGTCCGACCGGCGGCGCTAGAGTTTCCACGACGGCGCGCGGCGGGCGAAGAAGGCGCTGATGCCTTCGCGCGCTTCCTCCGTTTCCCACTGGTCGGCCAGTGTCTCGATCGTCTCGGCGATCACCGACTCGTCGATGCGCGGCCCCAGCCGCCGGGCAAGGCGCTTGGCGGCGCCGACCGCGCCGGGTGCCGCCGAAAAATAGGGCGCGATCTCTTCCTCGACCGCCTGATCGAGGTCCTCGGCCGGCACGGCCCGCGCGACAAGATCGAGCGAAACCGCCTCGGTCGCCGGGAAAAGCCGGGCCGACATGAAGACGCGCCGCGCCTTGCCCTCGCCCATGCGCGCAATGACATAGGGCGAGATGGTCGCCGGCACGAGGCCGAGGCGCGTCTCGGTCAGACCGAGCGTGGCATCCGCGGCGGCGATCGCCACGTCGGCCACGGCGATGAGCCCGACACCGCCGCCGAAGGCATTGCCCTGGACCCGCGCGATCAAGGGCTTGGGCATGGTGTTGAGGGCCTGAAGCATCTCGGCAAGGCGCCGCGCCTCGCGCACGCGGGCGGCGCGGTCGGCCTCCATCTGCGCCTGCATCCAGCCAAGATCGCCCCCGGCGCAGAAGGTCGGCCCGGTGCCGGTCAGGACGACGACCCGGACGGCCGGATCGCGGCCAAGGCGCGTGGCGGTCGCCGCCAGCGCATCGATCATCTCGGCAGAAAGCGCATTGTGCTTTTCCGGGCGGGCCAGACGCACGACGGCCACGCCCTTCGTGTTCGTCTCGATGCTCAGCGTTTCGCTCATCGGATCAAGCCTCCTTCCCGTTTTCCGCCGCGTCGGCTTCGTGGTGGCGCGCGCGTTCGCGCAGGCGCGCTGCCATCCGCGCCGCCTCGGCCAGGCGGTCCGTGTCGAGCCCGGTCCCGTACCCAAGCGCCCCGAGGCGCGCCGCCAGCGCCTCGGTCGCCACGTTTCCGGCCGCCCCGGGCGCATAGGGGCACCCGCCAAGCCCGCCCACGGCGCCGTCGAAGACCCGCAGGCCATGACCCAGCGCGACTTCGACGTTTTCGAGCGCCCGCCCCGCCGTGTCGTGGAAGTGACCGGCCAGCCGATCGGCAGGCACGACCGCGGTCACGGCGCGCAACATGGCGTCCACGGCCTCGGGGCGGCCCTTGCCAAGCGTCTCGCCCAGCGAGATCTCGTGACAGCCCATGGCCACGAGCGCCGCCGCGACGCGCGCGACCGCCGCCGGCGCGACGGCGCCTTCATAGGGGCAGTCGGTCACGCAGGACACATAGCCCCGGACCGGAATGCCGTCGGCCCGCGCCGCCGCGACGACGGGACGGAAGCGCTCGAGGCTCTCGTCGATCGTGCAGTTGATGTTGGCCTTCGAGAACGACTCGGAGGCGGCGCCGAACACGGCCACCTCGTCGGCCTTCGCGGCCCGGGCGCGCTCGTATCCCCGCAGGTTCGGCGTCAGCGCCACATAGCGCACGCCGGGCGCGCGACGAATGCCCGCCATGACCTCGGCGCTGTCGGCCATCTGCGGCACCCAGCGCGGAGAGACGAAACTTGCCACCTCGATCCGCCGGAATCCGACCGTCGAGAGAAGATCGACCAGCGCGATCTTGTCGGCGGTCGGGATGGGGTTCGGCTCGTTCTGAAGCCCGTCGCGCGGCCCGACCTCGAAGATCTCGACCTCTTCGCTCATGCCGGGACCTCGTAGAAGTCCTTCGTGTAGATCTCGGCCGGCCCGTCGTCGGCCACGGCTCGAAGATAGGCGGGCCGCGTCTCGAAGCGGCGCAGCCAGGCGGCGACGTTCGGCATGTCGTCCAGCCGGATGAAGTGCCGCGCGATCAGCGCCGAATAGCCGACATGGACGTCCACGGCCGAGAACCCCGAGTGCAGCAGCCACTCGCGCCCCTCGAGATCGCGTTCGATCACCTCGACGGTCTTGGCCAGGCGCATGGCCTCGAGCCGCATGGTGGTGGGCGAGCGCATCCAGTCCTCGCGCAGCGCGATGTGCTGTTGGGTCAGGTTTGCGAGATGCTGGCCGATCGTCTCGGCGAAATGCAGCCATTCGAGCCAGTCGATCCGCTCGGGCGTGCCCGGCGCGCGGCCGAGCCCGTGCTCGGGGCGCGATTCGCAAAGATATTCGGCGATGGCCCCCGATTCGAAGAGAACCCGGCCGTCGATCTCGAGCGCCGGGACACGCCCGGCCGGGGACCGGGCCAGATGCTCGGGCGAACGCAGGGACTTGTCGAAGAAGGAAAGCCGCTCGATCTCGAAGGACAGGCCCATCTCGTGGAGAAGCCACAGCGTGCGGAAACTGCGCGACTGCGCCACGTGGTAGAGCCTTATCATGCGCTCTTCTCCTCCTGCGGGGCTTCATCTTCGCCCTCGGGCGCCAGCGTCGCAAGGGTCTGGCCGGCCTCGACCTGGTCGCCGGCCCGGACCGAAACCGCAGCGACCCGCCCCGCCCGGCCCGCGCGAAGGGTGTGCTCCATCTTCATGGCCTCGAGAACGACAAGCGGATCGCCCGCGGCAACCCCGGCACCGGGTTCCACCAGGACGTCCCGGACAAGCCCGGGCATCGGCGCGACGACAGCCCCCGAGGGCGTTGCGCCGCCGTCGTCACGCGACAGGGGATCCGGCAAGGAGAAGCGAAAGCTTCCGGCCTCGGCGTCGAAAACCTCGACCGCATCGCCGAGCAAGAGCGCGTGCCCGGCCGGCGTGCCGTCAAGGCGCCAGCGCCCGTTGACGCGCCGGGCCGAAAGCCACTGATCCCCGACCGCGACACGCAGGGTGTCGGCGCCATCGACAGAAAGGCGCACCGGTACGGGCCCGTCGGCGCCCAGAAGCGCGACGTCGCGCACAAGCGGGCCGTGCAGCGCAAAGCCGGCATGGGCAGGCGGCCGGTCAAGCCCGCAGGCCGCGATCGCGGCAAGGGCCACGTGCGACGGCCGCGGCACGGGCGGCGCGGCAAGGGCGGCCTGATGACGCTCGACCAGTCCGGTGTCGACGTCCCCGGCCGCGAAGTCGGGATGATCCACGAGCGCCGAAAGAAAGCCGAGGTTGGTCACCAGCCCCGCCACCTCGGTCCCGGCAAGCGCCTTCCGAAGGCGCGCCAGTGCGATGGCGCGGGTCGGCCCGTGGGCGATGATCTTCGCGATCATCGGATCATACCAGGGGCTGATCGTATCGCCCGCGCGGATGCCGCTGTCGACGCGCACGCCGGGCGGAAACGACAGATGCCCGATGCGGCCCGTGGCCGGAAGAAAGCCGCCGGCCGGATCCTCGGCATAGAGCCGCGCCTCGACGGCATGACCGGAGATCGCAAGCCGGTCGGCCTCGGGCGGCAGCGACTCGCCGGCCGCCACGCGGATCTGCCATTCCACAAGGTCGATGCCGGTAATGGCCTCGGTCACCGGATGCTCGACCTGGAGGCGGGTGTTCATCTCCATGAACCAGAAGCGGTCGGGGCGCAGCCCCTCGGACGCGTCGACGATGAACTCGACGGTGCCCGCGCCGCGATAGCCGATGGCTTCGGCGGCGCGCACGGCCGCCTGCCCCATGGCGGCGCGCATCGCATCCGTCATGCCCGGCGCAGGGGCTTCCTCGATCACCTTCTGATGGCGCCGCTGAAGCGAACAGTCCCGCTCGAAGAGGTGCACGGCGCGGGTGCCGTCGCCGAAGACCTGCACCTCGATGTGACGCGGCTTGGCGATGAACTTCTCGACAAGGACCGCGTCGTTGCCGAAGGCCGAGCGCGCCTCGGCCCGGGCGGCGCGCAGCGCCTCGGCGAAATCCTTCGGGCTGTCCACCCGGCGCATGCCCTTGCCGCCGCCCCCGGCCACGGCCTTCACAAGGACCGGATAGCCGATGGCATCGGCGGCACCGGCCAGGTGCTCGTCATCCTGGTTGTCGCCATGATAGCCGGGCACCACCGGGACGCCCGCCTTTTCCATGAGCGCCTTGGCCGCGCCCTTCAGCCCCATCGCCCGGATCGCCCGCGCCGAGGGACCGATGAAGACAAGGCCCGCGGCCTCGACCGCCTCGACGAAGCCGGGGTTCTCGGAGAGGAAACCGTAGCCGGGATGGATGGCCTCGGCCCCGGTCGCGAGCGCCGCCTCGATGATGCGGTCCCCGCGAAGATAGCTGTCGGCCGGCGCGGCCCCGCCGATTGCCACCGCCTCGTCGGCCATGGCGACATGCAAGGCGGCCCCGTCGACATCGGAATGCACGGCGACAGTCGCGATGCCCATGTCGCGCGCGGTGCGGATGATGCGACAGGCGATCTCGCCGCGGTTCGCAATCAGGATCTTGCGAAACATCACCCCCTCCCTGCCGCCAGGGCCTTGCGCACCGCCGCCGCACAGGCATCGTTGTAGCAACAGAAGATCACCCGCTCGGGCAGCTCATGCGCGGCCAGCCAGTCCGTGACCACGCCGACGGCGATCTCCATCGCCTCGTCGATCGGATAGCCATAGGCGCCCGTCGAGATCGCGGGGAAGGCGACGGTCCGAGCGCCGATGCGGGCCGCCTCTTCGAGCGAACGGCGCCAGGCCGAGGCAAGAAGCCCGGCCTCGCCGTGGCCGCCGCCCCTCCAGACGGGACCGACGGTATGGATCACCCATTTCGCCGGAAGCCGGTAGCCCCGCGTGACCTTCGCGTCTCCGGTCGGGCAGCCGCCAAGCGTGCGGCACTCGGCCAGAAGCTCGGGGCCGGCGGCGCGGTGGATGGCGCCGTCGACGCCGCCGCCGCCAAGAAGGCTCTGGTTCGCCGCGTTCACGATCGCATCCACCGCAAGACGGGTGATATCGCAGCGCTCCCGGATCTCGATGCGGTCCTTCGTTTCCATCCCTGCCCCCGTCACATGCGGAAGACGCCGAAGCGCGTCTCGGCGATCGGCGCGTTCAGCGCGATGTCGAGCGAGAGCGCCAGCACCTCGCGGCTCTGGCGCGGATCGACGATGCCGTCGTCCCAAAGCCGCGCCGAGGCATAGAGGGGGTCGGACTGTCGCGCGAACTGCTCGATCACGGGGCGCTTGAATTCGGCTTCCTCCTCGGCCGACCAGCTGCCCCCTGCGCGCTCGATCGCCTCGCGCCGGACGGTAGCGAGGACGCCGGCCGCCTGCTCGCCCCCCATCACAGCCGTGCGCGAGTTGGGCCAGCTCCAGAGAAAACGTGGCTGATAGGCCCGCCCGGCCATGCCGTAGTTGCCCGCGCCGAAGGAGCCGCCGACGATCATGGTGATCTTCGGCACCGCCGTCGTCGCCACCGCCGTGACCATCTTCGCCCCGTGCCGCGCGATGCCCTCGCTTTCGTATTTCCGGCCGACCATGAAACCCGTGATGTTCTGAAGGAACACGAGCGGGATCTTCCGCTGCGAGCAGAGCTCGACGAAATGCGCGCCCTTGATCGCGCTTTCCGAGAAAAGAACGCCGTTGTTGGCAACGATGCCGACGGGCCATCCGTCCAGATGGGCAAAGCCGGTGACCAGGGTCTCGCCGAAGCGGGGCTTGAACTCGTCGAAGCGCGAGCCGTCGACGAGCCGCGCGATGACCTCGCGAATGTCGTAAGGCGTCTTCAGATCGGCCGGGACGACGGTCAGAAGCTCGTCGGGATCGCAGGCCGGCGGCTCGGGGGTGCGGCGCACGGGCCCCTCGGGCCGGCGCAGGTTGAGGCTCTCGACGGCCTGCCGGGCGAGCGCAAGCGCATGCGCGTC
>RFGD01000139.1 GCA_003696705.1 Alphaproteobacteria bacterium
CGACCGGAGCGACCGCGAGCGCACCCGCCGAATCATGGAGCTGTTCAACGAAGAGGACAGCCGGGACGAACTGGGCCTCGGGAGCATCCGTGACGCCTTAGCCGATCTGCTCTTTCCTGGCACATCGACGATCCAGACCCGGCTGCGCTACATGTTGTTCGTGCCCTGGATCTTTCGGTGTGCGTGCAGCTATCGAGGTCCAGCGGAAGAGCGACTGTCTAAGGCCAGAACCATGGAACTGCGGCTTGTCGAGGCGCTGTTGGCGGGCGGCGAGACTGCCGGCGTCATCGGCCGTGAGGCGCGCGCCGGCCTGAAGCGATTGCCCAGTGAGATCTACTGGTTGGGTCTGGGCCGTCTCGGTATCCGCCGCTTCCCTGGTGGGCGGGCGGACCTGCTTGCCCGGGACGATACGCCGGGCCTCTGGGCGGCGGGTCTGCCGGAGGCGCCACGTGATTTTCTGGAGAAGACGACTTTCGCGCTGAAGCCAGAGGAAGGCGACTTCCTGCGCGACAGGCTGGCGGCCTCCTGTGCAGACAGCGTGCTCGCCGAACTGGCGCGGTCCGGTATCCGGCCGGAAGGCGACTGGCTCTGGCACGAGCCGGCGCTTGCGGTCTGCAATCCCCGGAACCTGCGCCTTGTCGAACATGCCCGGCGGTTTTCGGGCCTGATGCAGGGGGCCGCGCTGCTCTACAATCTGCAACTGGCGGAATTGGCGCATCACTCGAGTGGGGGAGACTCCGCCGTCTGGCAAGAAAAAATCCAGACTTATCGCCAGCGGCTGGAGGATTGGCGCGACGAGGTATCCACACAAGGCTATTCGGACTGGAAGGTTTCGGAACTGTGGGCTGATCTGATGTCCGAACGGGCCCGCATTCCACAATTGTCTCGCGTTTTCGTCGAAGACTGGACCGCAACCGTACACGCCTGCGCCGCCCGGGTGGCGGATGACACGCGGGCGCGCGATCTTGTGCGCCAGCGGGAAATTCGCCTCAAGCGTGGAAAGTCGCGCTTCCGGAATGCCGCAGCCCTTGCCCGATGGGGGGGTGCGTCGGGAACGGCGCGGCTCAGCTTCCGCTGGCCGGTGGCGCGCAGCCACCTGAGGGATCTTGCCGATGCCTGCTGATGTCGCGCTGGATCCGGAAAATCGCCGGCTTTACACGGAAATCCTGCGCCCCCCGGCAGGCTATGAGCTCGAACTCGCGCTGGCCACGACCTATTCGCTGGATTTCGAAACCGCTCTGGTCATCCCGGCAACGATGGCACTGCACGCGGCCGAAAGCCGCGCCGAGACACTCGACAGCCCCATTGCGCTGCTCGAAGGGCTCGAACGCATGTCGGAACGGCTCGTGATCTTCTGCGAAACTGGCCGGATCCATGGTGTCCCGAAGGGCGTCAACCGCCTTTGTGGACTTCTGGAACACATGATCGTCGAGACCGAGGCACCACGTGGCGGGGCGTTTCACCCCAAACTCTGGGTGATGCGTTTTGCCGGACAGGGGGATCTGCCGCCAGCGGTGCGGTTGGCACTCCTGTCGCGGAATCTGACCACCGACGCGTCCTGGGATCTCGCCCTGATGCTGGACGGCGAGTTGGGGGAGGAACATCCGCCGGAAAATGCCCCGCTCTCCCGCCTTCTCGATGCCCTGCCCGATCTGGCGCGGCCCCACCCGGCGCCAGCCAAGGCTGGTGACATTGCGCGATCGCTGGCGGCGGATGTGGCCCGCACGGGGTGGCGCCTGCCCGACGGCTACAATGACATTTCCTTCGCGGTGAACGGACTGGACGCCGCAGTTTGGTCTCCTGCAGCCGAGCCGGTCATGGCCGTCATCTCGCCCTTCTGCGATGCCGACACGCTCTGTCACCTTGTACCCTCATGGGTCCGGCAAGCGCATCTCGTCGGCCGGGCCGAGGAGCTCGCCGGAATTGACGGTGGCACGTTGGGCCGGTTCACCAGCGTCAAGGTGTTGGACGACCTGATCGAAACCGAGGAGGTCGAAGAGGCTCTCGAAACGCGTCGGGCCGATCCGCCTGCGCGCGGTCTGCACGCCAAAGCCATCATCAGCCAGCGCTATTCCACCGTCTCGGTCACGGTCGGTTCTGGCAACGCCACCGGCCCGGCCATGCGGAGGGGCTCGAATGTCGAGGTCTTTGCCACGCTCAAGGGGCATGCTGGCCGCGTCGGATCGGTCGAGGACCAACTGGCCCGGATGGCGCCTTTTCTGCGCGATCACGATCCATCGCTGCCCATTGATGCGCCCGAGAACGCCGAGGCAGAAAAGCGTCTGGAGGAAGCACGTCGCGCCCTTTCCCGCTGGCCTCTGGTCCTTTCCTGCAGGCGGGATGGACAGGAGCAGGTGTCCCTTACTCTGCGAGCAGAGCCTTCTTCCGTTCCGGTGGGGCCCGTGGATGTCGAGATTTGGCCGGCGGTTCTGGGGGGAAACCGAGCGGTAAACGCCAACGCCGTGCTCACGGGCGCAGAAGTGGACCTGGGACAGGTTGCGCTGCGCGATGTGACGCGGTGGCTTGGCATCCGTCTTTCTGACCGCGACAGCGGTCTGACACTGGTGTTTTCCCTTGGTGCCCGTCTGGAAGGGCTGCCAGAAGGCCGAAATGCCGAGATCCTGCGCGCCTTCATCGACAACAGAGATGCATTTTATCGCTACCTCCGGTTTCTTCTCGAAGGTGCCGATCTGCAGGGCGTTCTGACCCAGGACAAGAGCGGGCAGGACCACTGGGATGGCGCGGACTTCTTGTCAGGCGACGGCCCGATTCTCGAGCGAATGGTGGCGGCCCTGACTCGGGATCAGAATCGGATCGACGAAATCGCGCGATTGATCGAGCGGCTTCAACCAAGCCCGGGAGAAGAAGACGGACCCGTTCCGTCCGACTTCCTCGAACTCTGGGGTGCATTCGACGCCGTCCGTCGCGATATGAAGGGGGCCGCAGGTGACTGAACGGTTCTCTGCCGACGCGGCGTTGGCGCCCCTCAAGCGATTTCAGCGGGCCACCGTCGCGCATGTGATGCGACAGCTTTATCCCGAAAGGGGGGATGAGCCAGACCGTCCGCGCCGGTTTCTGGTGGCTGACGAAGTCGGCATGGGAAAGACCATGGTCGCGAGAGGCGTCATCGCCAGTGCCATCGAGAGGATGTGGGATGACGTCGAGCGCATCGACATCATCTATATCTGCTCCAACAGTGCGATCGCGGCACAAAATCTCGCTCGTCTGAATGTGGTCGCCCAAAATGCACGTGCGCTGCCGACACGCCTGACCCTGCTTCCGCTTCGGCTGGGCGGAAGTAACGGGCTCAGGGCAAACAAGGTCAATTTCGTGAGCCTTACCCCCGGCACGACTTTCGAACTGAAGTCGTCAACGGGAATCGCCGAGGAACGCGCACTGATCCTGCGGTTGCTGCAGCCATTGATCCGCTGCCCGGAAGGCGCGAGCCGTTTGTTCCAGGTGGGATCGGGAGTTTCAGGTTGGACCCATACGCGATCCTGGGTCGATGCCGCTGAAGTCGATGATGTGATCGGCCGCGCGTTCCTGGAAGAGATCGCGCAGGATCAGGCCTTGACCGAGAAGCTGAACGATCTCTCCGACCGCTTTGCAGCCCCCTGCGCGCGTGCCGACGATGATCTGCGCCATCAGCGGAGCGTTTTGATCGGCGAGCTCCGCCGCCGGTTGGCCCGTCGCTGTGTGGACGCGCTCGAACCGGACCTGATCATTCTGGATGAATTTCAGCGGTTCCCGGACCTGCTGCATGGAGAAACAGAGGCTGCCGAACTGGCCCGGGCACTGTTCGACTTTCGCGACGCGCAAGGCAATGCGGCGCGCACCTTGCTGCTCTCCGCCACGCCTTACCGGATGCTGACCCTTGCCGGCGATGCCGCAGAGGACGGCAACCACTACGAAGATTTCCTTGAAGTGCTGCGGTTCCTGTTCGGGCCCGAACGCTCGTCAGGGGTCGTTCAATCCATCGCCGATGACATGCGGCGGCTGCGACGCGCCATGCTGAACCTGCCTGCGAGCTTTGACGAAGCCCGCGCTATCAAAACACGCGTCGAGAACCTGTTGCGCGAAGTGATCGCAAGAACCGAGCGCGTCGATATCGCCCGCGATCCGAACGCGATGCTGTCCGAGCCACCGCACCGGCTGACAGTCGAGCCGGAGGATCTGCGCGAAGCCGTAGCCATATCGCGGGTTGCCGACGTCGCGGGCGCACCGGGTGTGATCGAATACTGGAAGTCGGCGCCGTATCTCATGGGTTTCATGCGTGACTACAAGCTCAAGGAACGGCTTAAGGACATGTCCGTCGCGCCGCCCCAAGCTCTGCTGGAGGCGATCGCGCAGGCGCATGATGCCCGATTTCCCCGCAACCTTGTAGAACAATGGCAGCCGGTGCCGCTGCGCAATGGACGAATGCGGGCGCTGTCTGAGCTGGTTTTTCGCGACGGACTGGCTGAACGGCTGTGGATTCCGCCGTCGCTCCCCTATCACGGGCCACGACAGGATCTGACCAAGGCGCTGGTGTTTTCGGCCTGGTCGATGGTGCCCGATGCCATAGCCGCGCTACTGTCCTACGAGGCCGAGCGGCGCATGGGGGTGGGGCGTGACGGGCATCCCTACGCTCACAGACGTTCATCGCGCCCTCTGCAGTTCCGTGAACGCGACGGGCGGTTGGCCGGACTGCGCGCATTGACCATCGTTTATCCTTCTCCTGCGCTGGCTCGCGCTGGCGACCCGCTGACGGTTCTGCGTGAATACGGGAAGGCCAGAGACGCAGGTGAATTGCGCGCGCGCGTGGCCGACCGCCTGCGCCACCTCGCCGGGGAAATTGCTACGCGGATCTGCGGCGAAGGTGCGACCGAGACGTGGGACTGGGCCGGTCCCGCAATGCTGGACAGACTGGCCGGCAATGCGACGGGCCACTGGCTCGAGGCTGCCGATGGTTTCCGTGCAATCGGTGGAGAGGATGCCTGGGACGACCATGTCGCGGCCCTTCGCAAAGTGGCTTGGAAAGAAACCCTGACGGGAGCCGCCGGTCACAGGGAGATTGTGAGCCATTTGACCGATGTCGCGCTTGGCAGCCCGGCCATCTGCGCGCTTCGTGCCTTGCATCGGATTGCCCCGGACCTCGCCCAGGACGATCCGCGTCTGCTGACAGCCGCGGCACGGGTCGGCATGGGATTCCGAACGCTGTTCAACCAGCCCGAAGCGCAGGCCCTGTTGAGGGAAGAAAGCGAAGATTTCTACTGGCGGGCGGTTCTGCGCTATTGCGCCAATCAAGACCTGCAGGCGGTGCTGGACGAATATGTTCATGTCCTGCTCGAAGCCGAAGGCTTTCTGGATCTTCCCGGCCCGGACCGCGTGGAACGGATTGCGAATGTGATCGAAGCCGCTCTTTCACTGCGTCCAGCGCAAATTGACGTGGACGACCTCTCCGTGAGAAACGGGTCCATCCATCTGGACAGGTTCCAGATGCGGGGTCGTTTTGCCGTCCGTCTCGCTCCCAAGGCGGAAACCGAGAACGGCGAAAGCCGGACGGGGCTCGTGCGCACGGCCTTCAATTCTCCGTTCCGGCCCTTTGTTCTTGCAACCACGTCGATCGGGCAGGAAGGGCTGGACTTTCATACCTATTGCCACCGGGTGGTTCACTGGAACCTTCCCTCGAACCCGGTGGACATGGAGCAGCGGGAAGGGCGCGTGCATCGCTACAAGAACCACGCGGTTCGACTGAACGTTGCAGCCGCGCACGCAGCCGTACTTCGCGCGTCAAGTGCGAACGATCCATGGCAGGAAATATTCGATCATGCCTGGCGCACGAGTTGCGGGACTGATGACCTGCATCCCTTCTGGATTCACGAAGGCGATTCCCGGATCGAGCGCCACGTTCTTGCGCTTCCCTTCAGCCGCGAGGAGACGCGCCTTGGGCAGCTGAAACGGTCGGTTGCGCTATATCGCATGGCCTTTGGGCAGCCCAGGCAGGACGATTTGCTCGGCATCCTTGACCGGGCCAGCGGTGAACTCGATCCGCATCAGCTCTCCTGGCTGCAGATCTGCCTCAGGCCGCCGCCCTGCGAATGATCCATTTCTCGGGGATTTCCCTACTCCCTTCGTTCCCCGCATGAAAAAACCGCTACTCCACTCCGAAGCCGGCATCGCGATCTCGAGCGAGTATGGAGAGTCGGCTTGTTTGGCAGCCGTTGGTTTGACCACGCTACCAAGCCGACCGAAAAACTGCGGCCGGTCGAGAACTTCAGAGGCTCCCGAAGGAGCACCCGAATAACGAGCGACTGTGCCTTACCGTGGCGTACCGGCCTCCCTGCCCACCCTGCGCGCGCTCAAGGCTTTCCTCGACGCCAATCCCGGACAGGCTTTCGTGCTGGAGGGACACACCGATGCCGACGGTGC
>RFGD01000545.1 GCA_003696705.1 Alphaproteobacteria bacterium
CCCGATCGCCATGGAAGAGCGCCTGCGCTTCGCCATCCGCGAAGGCGGCCGCACCGTCGGCGCCGGCGTCGTCTCGAAAATCATCGAGTAATCATCCGGGTTCGACGTGAGGGCGGGACACCCCCGCCCTCACCTCTCAACTCCAAGCCGCGAGAGGCAAGACAATGCAATCGCAGAACATTCGCATTCGGCTCAAGGCCTTCGATTACCGCGTGCTGGATGCCAGCACGCAGGAAATCGTGAACACGGCCAAGCGCACGGGTGCCCAGGTCCGCGGTCCGATCCCGCTGCCGAACAAGATCGAGAAGTTCACCGTGCTTCGTGGTCCGCATATCGACAAGAAGTCGCGTGATCAGTTCGAAATCCGGACGCACAAGCGTCTTCTGGACATCATCGACCCGACGCCGCAGACGGTGGACGCGCTCATGAAGCTCGACCTCGCCGCCGGCGTGGACGTCGAGATCAAGGTCTGAGGAGGGCATCCGCGATGTTGCGCTCTGGAGTGATCGCAAAGAAGCTGGGCATGACCCGGCTGTTCATGGAAGACGGGCGGCAGGTGCCGGTGACGGTGCTGCAGCTCGACGGCTGCCAGGTCGTTGCGCAGCGCACCCCCGAGAAGGACGGCTATGCGGCGGTCCAGCTGGGTGCCGGGACGGCGAAGGCCAAGCGCGTGTCGAAGGCGATGCGGGGCCATTTTGCCGTGGCCAACGTGGCGCCGAAGCGCAAGCTTGCCGAGTTCCGCGTCGACCCCGAGAACCTCATCCCGGTGGGCGCCGAGATTTCGGCCGACCACTACCTGCCGGGCCAGTATGTCGACGTCTCGGGGATCTCGATCGGCAAGGGCTTTGCCGGCGCGATGAAGCGGCACAACTTCGGCGGCCTCCGGGCCTCGCACGGCGTGTCGATCTCGCACCGCTCGCACGGTTCGACGGGTCAGTGCCAGGATCCCGGCCGCGTGTTCAAGGGCAAGAAGATGGCTGGCCACATGGGCGCCGTCCGCGTCACCACGCAGAACCTGCAGGTGGTCCGGACCGACCCCGAGCGTGGGCTGATCATGGTCAAGGGCTCGGTTCCCGGTTCGAAGGGCGGCTGGGTCACGATCCGTGATGCGGTCAAGAAGCCGTTCCCCGAGAACGCGGCCGTGCCGGCGGCCCTCAAGGCCTCGGCCGAGGCTGCCGCGGACGCCGAGGTTGCCGCCGAGGCCGAGAAGAAGGATGGCGATCAATGAAACTCGACGTGATCAAGCTTGACGGCGGCAAGGCCGGTTCGGTCGACCTTCCGTCCGAGATCTTCGAGCTCGAGCCCCGCGCCGACATCCTGCATCGCGTGGTGCGCTGGCAGCGTGCCAAGGCACAGCAGGGAACCCACAAGGTCAAGGGCCGGTCCGAGACGAGCTACTCGACCAAGAAGATCTACCGTCAGAAAGGCACGGGCGGCGCGCGTCATGGCGACCGCAACGCGCCGATCTTCCGCCACGGTGGCGTCTACAAGGGTCCGACCCCGCGCAGCCACGCGCATGACCTTCCGAAGAAGGTGCGCAAGCTTGGCCTGAAGCACGCCCTTTCGGCCAAGGCGGCCGAAGGCAAGCTGGTGGTCCTGGAGGCGGCCGAACTGGCCGAGCCCAAGACGGCGACGCTTGCCAAGGCGGTCCGGAACCTCGGGTGGAAGAAGGCCCTGGTCATCGACGGCCCGGCCGTCGACCAGAACTTCGCCCGGGCGGCACGCAACATCGAGGGGCTCGATGTCCTCCCGTCGATGGGCGCCAACGTCTATGACATCCTGCGTCGTGACACGCTCGTGCTCACGAAGGCGGCTGTCGAAGCACTGGAGGCTCGACTGAAATGAGCGCGAAGCCCGAACACTACGATGTGATCGTTCGTCCGGTCATCACCGAAAAGGCAACCCTTGCCTCGGAAAACGGGGCGGTGGTCTTCGAGGTCGCGATCGACGCGAGCAAGCCGCAGATCAAGGATGCGGTGGAGTCGCTCTTC
>RFGD01000140.1 GCA_003696705.1 Alphaproteobacteria bacterium
CGCCCGCCTTCGCCCCGGTCATCCCCGACCGTCCTTTGCCGGCGCCAAAGCGCGTAGGCCGTCAGCAGAAGAAAGAAGCCAAGGGCCGGTAAAAGGACGATGTCCAGATAGCCGGTCAGCGCGGCAAGGCCGACCACCCCCAGAAGGCCGACAAGCACCGGCGTGAAACAGCAAAGCGCCGCGACGATGGTGCCGATGGCGCCGATCACCAGAAGCCGATCCGCCTTGTCCTTCCCGGTCCCCTTTTCCCTTTCGGTCTCCGCTTCGTTCATTGGCCTGCACTCCGTTCTCTCTCGGTTTTCGGGCCTTGTCGCAGCCCAGGGGGAAGGCTACGCTCTGTAGTCGCTACAGGCTCAAGGGGGGAAATCGCGATGACGGCACGAAAGGCGCGGGCGCGCGCATTGCGCCGGTCCGACCTTGCGCGGGCAAGCGGATGTCACCCCGAGACCATCCGCTACTATGAACGGATCGGCATCATGCCGCCGCCGCCGCGCACGGACGCGAACCATCGCGCCTATGACGACACGCATGTGGCCCGGCTGCGCTTCGTGATGCGCGCTCGCGACCTCGGCTTCTCGCTTGACGAGATCCGAGAGCTCCTGGCCCTTTTCGACGGCAAGGCGGGAAGCTGTGCCGACGTCCGCGAACTGGCGCTTCGCCATGTCGCGTCGGTGCGTGCGCGGGTGCGCGACCTCGAACGGATCGCCGCGGTCCTGAGCGATACGGTGTCGCGATGCAGCGGCGAGGCCGTGCCCGAATGCGCCGTGATCGACGCGTTGCAGGGCGCGGACTAGGCCGGCGCCCGAGAGGCCCCGATGACGGGCAGGAACGTGCCGTCCATGGCGATGATCTCGTCCCACACCCGCCGGGCGGCGGGCCGCAATTCGGTATCGGCGCGATGGGCGAGATACCAGTTGCGCCGAATCGGAAGCCCCTCGACGTCAAGAACGGACAGCCACCCCGCCGCCGCCTCTTGCGCCACGGTGTGCAGAGAGATGAAGGCAATCCCCAGGCCCGCGATGACGGCCTGCTTTATCGTCTCGTTCGAGCCCATCTCCAATGCCCGGAGCCGACGCCGCGGCAGCGCCGCGGACAGGAAGGAAAGGGCGGCCGTCCGTGTGCCGGACCCTTCCTCCCGCAAGAGGACCGTTTCGGACCCGAGGGCCATCGGCGATATCCGTTTCGTCCGGGCAAGCGGGTGGTCAGGCGGCGCGATGATGCCGAGGGGATGGGGGCCCAGAACCCGCGCGGTCACCGCCGGCAGCCGGGGCGGACGGCCCATGATCATCAGGTCCACGCGCCGCTCCTCGAGCATCGCGATGGCCTCGGCGCGGTTCCCGAAGGCAAGGCGCAACTCGACGCCCGGAAAGCGTCCGCGCAGTTTCGCCACCAGCCGCGGCACGAAATACTTTGCCGTCGACACCGCCCCAAGGCGGACCTGCCCGGCCTCCCCTGCGGTCAAAGCGCGCACCTCGCTCAGCGCGCCGTCGAGCTCGATCTCCATGCGACGCCCTGCCCGGCGCAGGATCTCGCCGGCTTCGGTCAGCTGAAGCGTGCCGCCGTCGCCGCGCTCGACGACGGCGGTGCCCGCAATTTCACCTAGTATTTTCAACTGGTTATGAACGGCCGGCGGGGTGATGCCCAGCTCCTCCGCGGCGCGGGCAAGGGTGCCTGTCCGGGCCATCGCCTCAAGCGCGCGCAACTGGCGGAGTGTCACGGACTGAAGCGCAGCGTTAGATTTTTCTGAAGATGTGTTCATGTTTTTAACATTTTCCTGCATGTCGTCAGATGTCAAGAACCGCCCGAGGCCGACGCGATGCCGGCCACGGGAGGAAATCGGAAATGCAGAAAGCTGCCGCGCTAATTCGCGAAGCCGGTGCAGACGCCGCGCTTGCCGAAACCATCGCAACCATGATGGCCGTCAGCGCCGATCTTGCCCACCGTATCGCCCGCGGGCCCCTGGGCGGCCCCCTGGGAACGGCGGTCGGCGCGAATGTCGACGGTGATACCCAGAAGGCGCTCGATGTCGCCGCCGACGAGGCCTTCGCCGACGCCCTGAAATCGGCGCCGGTACGCTACTACGCCTCGGAAGAGCGGGAGGACGTCGTCGAGCTCAACCCCGCCGGCCGTTACGCGCTGGCCACCGATCCCCTCGACGGCTCTTCCAACATCGACGTCAACGTCTCGATCGGGACGATCTTCTCGATCTACGAGGCGGTCGACGATCCGAAGGCGAGCTTTCTTCGCCCGACAGACCAGCAGCTTGCCGCCGGCTATGTCATCTACGGGCCGCAGACGATCCTTGTCCTGACGCTGGGCAAGGGCACGCTTCTTTACATCCTGGACCCCGACAGCCGCGAATACGTGCCGATCGGCAAGGCCGAGATCCCGCGCCAGACGCGTGAGTTCGCCATCAACGCCTCGAACTATCGCAGCTGGCTGCCGCCGATCCGTGCCTATATCGAGGACTGCATGGCCGGCGAGGAAGGCCCGCTCGGGCGGCGCTTCAACATGCGCTGGGTCGCCTCGCTGGTTGCCGAAACGCACCGCATCCTGTCGCGCGGCGGGATCTTCCTTTACCCGGCCGACGCCCGGAAGGGATACGAGCGCGGACGCCTGCGGCTTCTCTATGAATGTGCCCCCATCGCCTTCCTGGTCGAACAGGCCGGCGGCAAGGCGACCGACGGCTACCAGCCGATCCTCGGCATGGTCCCCGAGGGCCTTCACGTCCGCGTTCCCTTCGTCTTCGGCTCGGCCGAGGAGGTGGACCGCGTCGCAGCCTATCACGACATGCCGGAAGAAGAGGTTTCGGGGCTGTTCGGCCATCGTGGCCTGTTTCGCAGCTGACCGCGCCCGGAGGGAGAAGACATGAGCAAGAAACACCCCATCATCTCGGTCACCGGGTCGTCCGGCGCCGGCACCTCGACGATCAAGAGCACGTTCGAACAGATCTTCCGCCGCGAAGGCGTCAACGCCGCTTTCATCGAGGGCGACGCCTTCCACCGCTACAACCGCGCCGAGATGCGCGAACAGCTCAAGCGCCGGACCGAGGAGGGCGACCACACGTTCTCGCACTTCTCGATCGACGCGAACATCCTGGACGAGCTCGAGAAGATCTTCGACGAATACGGCCGGACCGGCCAGGGCCGGACGCGCCACTATGTCCACGACGCCGAAGAGTCCGAGAAATATGGCGTTCCCCCGGGCGAGTTCACCGACTGGGAGCCCTTCCCCGAAGGTTCGGATCTTCTGTTCTACGAGGGGCTGCACGGCGCGGTGAAGACCGACGAGATCGACATCGCCGGCAAGGTCGACCTCAAGATCGGCGTCGTTCCCGTCATCAATCTCGAGTGGATCCAGAAGATCCACCGTGACAAGGCCGCCCGCGGTTACACGACCGAGGCCGTCACCGACACGATCCTGCGGCGCATGCACGACTACGTGCACGTCATCTGCCCGCAGTTCTCGGAAACCGACATCAACTTCCAGCGCGTTCCGGTCGTCGATACCTCGAACCCGTTCATTGCCCGCTGGATCCCGACGGCGGACGAAAGCCTTGTCGTCATCCGTTTCAAGAACCCGCGGGGAATCGATTTCCCCTACCTTCTGTCGATGATCCACGACAGCTGGATGAGCCGCGCCAACTCGATCGTCGTTCCGGGCGGCAAGATGGACCTGGCAATGCAACTCATCTTCACCCCGATGGTCGAGCGGCTGGTCCGCGAATCGAAAAAGCTTGCCTGAGGGAGACGTGCGATGAACAAGCCCGATACCTTCACCGCGGAAACCGAAAAGCTGATGGCGAACGCCATCCGCGTCCTGGCGATGGATGCGGTGCAGGCGGCCAACTCGGGCCATCCCGGCATGCCGATGGGCATGGCCGACGTCGCCGCCGTCCTGTTCAACCGCTTCATGAAGATCGACCCGTCGGCCGACCGCTGGCCGGACCGCGACCGCTTCGTCCTGTCGGCGGGGCATGGTTCGATGCTGCTTTACGCCATCAACCACATGCTCGGCTATGACGACATGGACATGGACCAGCTGCGCCACTTCCGCCAGCTGGGCTATCGCACCGCCGGCCACCCCGAATACGGGCACGCGAAGGGCATCGAGGTGACGACGGGCCCGCTTGGCCAGGGTCTTGCGACCTCGGTCGGCATGGCCCTGGCCGAGCGCATGCTGAACGCGCGCTTCGGCGACGATCTGGTGGACCATTACACCTATGTCATCGCCGGTGACGGCTGCCTCATGGAAGGTGTCAGCCACGAGGCGATCGACCTTGCCGGCCACCTCGGCCTCGGGCGGCTCATCCTTCTGTGGGACGACAACGGCATCACCATCGACGGCTCGACCGAACTGTCGACCTCGATGAACCAGAAGCTTCGCTTTGCGGCCGCCGGCTGGCATGTCCTCCAGGTGGACGGCCACAACATGACCGAGATTGCCGACGCCATCGACGAGGCGCGCGCCGACCCGCGCCCGTCGCTGATCGCCTGCAAGACGATCATCGGGTTCGGTGCCCCGAACAAGGCCGGGTCGCATGACGTGCACGGCGCGCCCCTGGGCCCCGACGAGATCGAGGCGGCGCGCAAGGCCCTTGGCTGGAACTATCCGCCGTTCGAGCTTCCCGACGAGGTCTACGAAGCCTGGCACAAGGTCGCCGAGCGCGGACGCGCGGCGCGCGAAGCCTGGGAAGAGCGGCTGGCCAGGTCCGACAAGCGGGCCGCTTTCGAGGCCTCTCACGGCCCCGTCCCCGCCGAGGCCCTGAACCGCGCCATGGCCGACTACAAGGCCCGCCTTGTCGCGGAAGCTCCGAAGGTCGCGACCCGGAAGGCGTCGGAAATGGCGCTCGAGGTCGTGAACGCGACGCTGCCGAACACCGTCGGCGGTTCGGCCGACCTTACCGGCTCGAACAACACGCGCACGAAGGGCATGAAGCCGGTCGTGCCGGGCGACTTCTCGGGCAACTACATTCACTACGGCATCCGCGAGTTCGGCATGTCGGCGGCGATGAACGGTCTTGCGCTGCACGGCGGGTTCCGCCCCTATGGGGGCACCTTCCTGGTCTTCTCGGACTACGCCCGGCCGGCGATCCGACTGTCGGCGCTCATGGGGACCAATGTCGTCTACGTGATGACGCACGACTCGATCGGCCTTGGCGAGGATGGCCCCACGCACCAGCCCGTCGAGCATCTGGCAAGCCTTCGCGCCATGCCGAACCTGACGGTGATCCGGCCTGCGGATGTGGTCGAGACGGCCGAAGCCTGGGAGATCGCCGCCACGACCGACGGGACGCCCGTCATGCTGGTGCTCTCGCGCCAGGGGCTGCCGACCGTGCGCACCGAGGCCGGCGCCGAGAACCTGACGGCCCGCGGCGCCTATGTCCTTCGCGAGGCGGACGGCCCGCGCGACGTCACCTTCATCGCCACCGGCTCTGAGGTCGAGATCGCGCTTCGTGCCGCCGACATCCTTGCCGCCGAGGGCCGCCGCGCGGCGGTCGTGTCGGCCCCGTCGTTCGAGCTTTTCACCGCGCAGCCGTCGGACTACCGTGCCGCCGTGCTCGGCGACGCGCCGCGCATCGGGATCGAAGCCGCCGTCCGGCAGGGCTGGGGCGTCGTGCTTCGGGACACCGACGGTTTCGTGGGCATGACCGGCTTTGGCGCCTCGGCGCCGGCGGCAGATCTTTATCGACACTTCAACATCACCCCCGAAGCTGCTGCAGAAGAAGCAAGAAAGCGACTTTAAGGAGACACGCGAAATGACCATTCGGGTTGCCATCAACGGGTTCGGCCGCATCGGACGCAACGTCTTGCGCGCCATTGTCGAGTCGGGCCGCAAGGACATCGAGGTCGTGGCCATCAACGACCTTGGCCCGGTCGAAACGAACGCGCACCTTCTGCGCTTCGATTCGGTCCACGGCCGCTTCCCGGCCGAAGTGAAGACCGGCGAAGACTGGATCGACGTCGGCTACGGCCCGATCAAGGTCACCGCCGTGCGCGATCCGCGGGAACTGCCCTGGGACGGCGTCGACATCGCGATGGAATGCACCGGTATCTTCACCGCGCGCGAGAAGGCCGCCCTGCACCTCGAGAACGGTTCCAAGCGCGTGCTCGTTTCGGCCCCGGCCACGGGCGCCGACAAGACCATCGTCTACGGCGTCAACCACGACACGCTGACCGCGGACGATCTTGTGGTCTCGAACGCCTCGTGCACGACGAACTGCCTGTCGCCGGTCGCGAAGGTCCTGAACGACACCATCGGCATCAAGCGCGGCTTCATGACCACGATCCACAGCTACACGGGCGATCAGCCGACGCTCGACACGATGCACAAGGACCTTTACCGGGCCCGCGCGGCGGCGCTGTCGATGATCCCGACCTCGACCGGAGCCGCCCGTGCGGTGGGCCTTGTCCTGCCCGAGCTGAACGGCAAGCTTGACGGTGTCGCCATCCGTGTGCCGACCCCGAACGTGTCGGTCGTCGACCTGGTCTTCGAAGCGACCCGCGACACGTCGGTCGACGAGATCAACGCGGCCATCCGCGCCGCCGCCGACGGGCCGATGAAGGGCATCCTTGGCTACACCGAGTTCAAGAACGTCTCGGTCGACTTCAACCACAACGCCCACTCGTCGATCTTCCACATGGACCAGACGAAGGTGATGGAAGGCACGATGTGCCGGATCCTGAGCTGGTATGACAACGAGTGGGGCTTCTCGAACCGCATGGCCGACACGGCCGTCGAAATGGGCAAGTACCTCTGATGACCCGTCCGCCCGTCACATCGCTGGACGTCGCCGGACGGCGCCTGGTCGTGCGGGCGGACCTTCGCCTTCCGGCGGCTCGCGGCAAGAAGGCCCCCGGAAGCGACGTTGTGGCGCTGGCCGACTGGCTTCGTCCGCTCCTCCACCAGGGGGCCAGCGCCACCATCCTGTTCCGCGACGCCCGCGGGGCCGGCACCGAGGCCGCCGAGGCCACGCTTGCCCGCCAGCTCGGCAAGGCGCTGGGCGTGACCGTGCGGCGAACCGGCCTGCCGGCCGCGGACGCGACGCGCGCGGCAGCCCTGGCGCTCGGACCCGGCGACGTCCTTCTGTCGGCCAATCTTTCGGCGGTCGCCGAGGCCGACGACGGCGACGATCCGACGCTGGCCGCCGCTGTTGCCGCGCTTGGCGACATTCACGTCGACGATGCCTTCGCGCTCTCGGATCGCCGGATGGCGACGACGACCGGCGCCGCGGCGCTGATGCAGGCATCCCTTGGCGGGCGCCACACCGCCGAACGGGCGGCCATCGCCGAGTTTCTTTCGGCCGCCGCCGCCCCTGCGGTCGCGGTCGTCGGCGGCGGCACGCTGGCGGCGCGCGCCGATCTTCTGAAGGCGCTTCTTGGCACCTTCGACACGATCTGTCTTGGGGGTGGCGTCGCGAACGCCTTCCTTGCCGCCGATGGCGCCCCGATGGGGCGGTCGGCCCCCCGGCCCCGGGACGTCGAGCTTGCGCGCAAGCTTGCCCGGCAGGCCCGACAGTCGGGCACGACGCTTCTTCTGCCGACGGATCTTGTCATCGCGCGCGAACTTCGCCCGAACGCGCGCAAGCAGGTCATCGCTGCCGATGCCTGCCCGCCGGAAGGCTTCATCCTGGACATCGGACCGCAGACCCTGCGCGAATACCAGGGCGAGCTGGCCGAGGCGCGCCGTATCCTGTTCACCGGCCCCGTCGGGGCCGTCGATCTTCCGCCGTTCGACCGATCGAGCTGTCTTCTTGCGCGGTCCATCGGCGAGCTTACCCGCGCCGATCTGTGCCACTCGCTGGCCGGTGGCGAGGCAACGGTCCGCATCATCGGCCTTGCCGGTGCGGGCGAGGATTTCACCCACATTTCGACGGGAGGTGACGCCTTCGTGCGCCACGCCGCAAGCTGCCTGGCCACGGCCCGCCCCCGCCGAAGCGACGGAAAGGCTGCCTAGGAGGGACACGCATGGCACTCATCACGCTTCGACAACTTCTCGACTACGCCGCCGAGCACGACTTCGGCGTGCCGGCCTTCAACATCAACAACATGGAACAGGGCCTTGCCATCCTGCGGGCGGCCCAGGCCTGTGACGCGCCGGTCATCATTCAGGCCAGCCGGGGCGCGCGGTCCTATGCCGGCGACATCATGCTTCAGCACATGATCAAGGCGCTGGTCGAGATGTTCCCCGACATCCCCATCGTGATGCATCAGGACCATGGCAACAACGAAGCCACCTGCATGTCGGCGATCCGCTATGGCTTCACCAGCGTCATGATGGACGGCTCGCTCGAGGCCGACATGAAGACCCCGGCGTCCTACGAATACAACGTGGACATCACCGAGCGCGTGAGCCGCATGGCCCACTGGGTCGGCGCCAGCGTCGAGGGGGAACTTGGCGTTCTCGGCAGCCTCGAGACGGGCGAAGCGGCCAAGGAAGACGGCTCGGGCGCCGAGGGCAAGCTCTCGAAAGAGATGCTGCTGACCGATCCCGACCAGGCCAAGGACTTCGTCGAGAAGACGCGGGTCGACGCGCTGGCCATCGCCTGCGGCACGAGCCACGGCGCCTACAAGTTC
>RFGD01000546.1 GCA_003696705.1 Alphaproteobacteria bacterium
GCTTCACCGTCCTCGACCGCTTTCCCACGCCTTTTGCGGTGCACGGCGGCATCAAGTTCAGCCCCGACGGGCGGTTCGCCTACATCATGTCGCGCGACGGCTGGGTGCAGCAGTATGACATCTGGTCGCTGGCCGAGGTGGGGCGCGTGCGCGCCGGGATCAACGCGCGCAACATTGCGCTCAGCCATGACGGCAAGTGGCTTGCGGTGGCGAACTACCTGCCGCGCTCGCTGGCGATCCTCGATGCCGCCACGCTCGAGCCCGTCCGGGTGATCGAGGTCGTCGCCCGGGACGGCAAGCCGTCGCGCGTCTCGGCGGTCTATCAGGCGCCCCGGCGCCAGAGCTTCATCCTCGCGCTCAAGGATGCCCCCGAGATCTGGGAGATCGCCACCGACCCCGACGCCGGCCCGTTCTACGAGGGCTTCGTCCACTCCCGCGAGGCCGGCATGACCGAAGCGGTCGGCGGCGAACAGGGCCTGTTTGCCCGACGGCGCATCCTCCTCGACGAGCCGATCGACGATTTCTTCTTCACCACCGACTATCGGTTCCTGATCGGCACGTCCCGCGACGGGAGCCGTGGCGTCGTCGTCAACCTGACGGTGGGTCGCGCCGTCAAGGAACTGCCGCTGCCGGGCATGCCGCATCTGGGCTCGGGCATCTCCTGGACGATGGCCGACGGGCGGCGGGTGATGGCGACGCCGCATCTGAGGGAAGGCAAGCTCACCGTCATCGACACCGAGAGCTTCGAGGTCGTGAAGGTGATCGACACGCTCGGCCCCGGCTTCTTCCTGCGCGGGCACGAGAATTCGCGCTACATCTGGGCCGACGTGTTCTTCGGGCCGAACCGCGACGCGATCCACGTCATCGACAAGAACAGCCTTCAGATCGTGCGCACCCTGCGCCCGGCGCCCGGCAAGACCGTCGCGCATGTCGAGTTCGACCGCGAGGGCAGCCACGCCTTCGTCAGCGTCTGGGAGGACCCGGGCGCGCTGATCGTCTATGACGCGGCGACGCTCGACGAGGTCGCCCGCCTGCCAATGCGCAAACCCTCGGGGAAATACAATGTCTGGAACAAGATCCGCTTCTCGGAAGGCACCAGCCACTGACCGGCGCGAGGCGGTGCTGATCGCCTTCGGCTCGCCCTCGGCGCCCGAACCGCCCGAGCGCGCCATCGCCGCGCTGACCCGAGAGGTGCGCGCGCGCCTTCCCGGCTGGCGGCTGCCGGGGGGCGACCATCGCCGCCGAAGGGGCGGTCGGACGCGCCTTCGAAGGGCTCTCGGCCGAAGCGGTGGTGTTTCCCCTTCTCATGACGGACGGCTGGATCCTGCGCCGCCTGCTGAGGTCGGCGCTTGACGAGGCAGGGCGCGAGGACGCGCGGTGCCTGACGCCGCTCGGGCTTCTGCCCGGCTTTACCGACTTCCTTGCCCGGACGCTTCGGGAC
>RFGD01000141.1 GCA_003696705.1 Alphaproteobacteria bacterium
GGACATGCGGGAAGCCTTCATCTGCGACTATGTGCGTACGCCGATCGGCCGCTATGGCGGGGCCCTTTCGGCCGTTCGGGCCGATGACCTGGCCGCGATCCCCATCCGCGCCCTCGTCGCGCGCAACGCGGGCGTCGATTGGGCGGCGCTTGACGATGTCTGGTTCGGCTGCGCCAACCAGGCCGGCGAGGACAACCGGAACGTCGGACGCATGGCCGTGCTCCTTGCAGGGCTGCCCGACAGCGTGCCGGCGACGACGCTGAACCGGCTGTGCGGCTCGGGGATGGATGCCGTGATCCAGTCGGCGCGCGCCATCCGCACCGGCGAGGCCGAGTTGGCCATTGCCGGTGGCGTCGAAAGCATGAGCCGCGCCCCCTTCGTGATGCCGAAGGCCGAGACCGCCTTTTCTCGCAGGGCCGAGATCCATGACACGACCATCGGCTGGCGTTTCGTGAACCCTGTCCTGAAAGCCCAATACGGCATCGATTCCATGCCCGAGACGGCCGAAAACGTGGCCGAGGAATTCGGCATTTTCCGGGCCGATCAGGACGCCTTCGCGGTTCGCAGTCAGGAACGCGCCGCCGCGGCCGTCGAAAGCGGTCGACTTGCGCGCGAGATCGTTCCGGTGACGGTCCCGCGCCGCAAGGCAGATCCGGTCGTCGTGGACGCGGATGAACACCCGCGCCCCGGTACCACGGTCGAGCAGCTTGCCAGGCTGCCGACGCCCTTCCGCGAAGGCGGCACGGTCACGGCGGGCAACGCCTCGGGCGTCAATGACGGCGCGGCGGCGCTTCTTCTTGCCTCGGCCGAGGCGGCGCGCCGGCACGGCCTTCGCCCCATCGCGCGGGTCGTCGGCGGTGTTGCTGTCGGGGTGCCGCCGCGCATCATGGGCTTCGGGCCGGCCCCGGCGACGCGCAAGCTTCTCGGGCGGCTTGGCTGGTCCCTCGACGAGATCGACGTGATCGAACTGAACGAGGCGTTCGCCGCCCAGGCGCTGGCAGTCCTGCGCGATCTTGGCATTGCCGACGATGATCCGCGCGTCAATCCGAACGGCGGCGCCATTGCGCTTGGGCATCCGCTTGGCATGTCGGGGGCCCGGCTTGCCGGAACCGCGGCGCTGGAACTGGGTCTGCGCGGCGCGCGCCGGGCGCTCGCGACGATGTGCATCGGGGTCGGGCAGGGCATCGCCGTGGCCATCGAGGCGGCCTGAATTCGGCGCGGCACCACGGCCCCGGCACCTGTCGGCCGGCTGCCCACGTCACTCGGGCTGGAAACCCCGCACGAGCTGTCGGAGGCCGAGCGCGCCGCCCGCCATGATTGCCGCCAGCGTGACCGGCGCCGACCAGGCAAGCGTCGCAAAGGCGCTGGCGCCCTGGCCGATCGAACAGCCAAGCGCGATCACCCCGCCGATGCCCATGAGCGCGGCCCCGGAAACCTGCCGGCCGAGTTCTCGGGGATCGTCGCAGGCCTCCCACTGGAAAAGGCCGCGGACGAGCGATCCCGCAAGCGCCCCGCCCATCACGCCGATCACCGAGCCGATGGGAAAACCGATCCCGCCGGCCGAACTCGTCATGAGATAGAGGATCGTCCGGCCGATGGGCACGGTGAAGCTGTGGCCCAGGACGTTCACTTCCTCAAGGCTTGCGATGCGAAGCTGATAGGTGCCCCAGAAGGCCGAGGCGATTGCAAGGCCCGCGGCCATCGCCCAGAGGATCTTCGCGCGATCGGCGCGCAAGGGTTCGTGCGCCAGCGCCCAGGCCGCCAGCGCCGCCGAGACGACCAGGGCGACCGCCAGTCTCGGGATGCCGGTCATCCGCTCGAGGAAATGGGCGATGCCCGGCGTCGTCTCGGGCTCGGACAGGGGAAACAGCATCGTCCGCAGCGGTGACAGCGGTCCGTTCAGGGTCATGAAGGCAAAGATTCCGATCACCACGACGATCACCAGCGAGCGGATGTCGCCGCCGCCGAAGCGCGCCAGCGCGCCGAAACCGCAGTTCCCGGCCAGCGCCATGCCATAGCCGAACAGAAGGCCGCCGACGATGCTGGCCACCGGGTTCCAGGCGACCGAGAGATAGGGCGTCGCCCGGAGATCAAGCTGACCCGCGGCGTCGAGGAGGAAACAGACCGAGATGGCGGTTGCGAGCATGATGCCCCACATCCGGAGACGACGCTGGTCGCCGCCATACATTGCGCTTTCGAGCGCGCCGAGCGTGCAGAAGTCGCCAAGCCGCGCCGCCAGCCCCAGGACGGCGCCGCCGATCAGGCCCACAAGTGCCGCAAGAAGCCCGAAGGGAACGTTCTCCATCACTCTTTCCCTCCACGATCTGCCTTGTCGTCCGAGGATCCGAGCAACTGGCACAAGCCGTCAAGAAGCTTTCGCGCCGTCTCGCTCTTCAGGCTGTAGTAGATCGTCTTGCCGTCGCGCCGATGCTGGACCAGCCCCTCGAGGCGGAGCCGCGCCAGCTGCTGGCTTACCGCGGCCTGACGCGCCGAGAGAAGCCGCTCGAGTTCGGTCACCGATTTCTCGCCCGTCGCCAGGTGGCAAAGGATCGTCAGTCGCCCTTCATGCCCGAGGGTCTTCAGAAGCGTGGCCGCGTCGCGCGCCCTCTCGACTAGCGGCGAGAGATCGGCGGGCGACGCGGTTTCCGTGCCGCCTTCGATATCGAGATTGCCGTCCATCCGCTCGTTCATCTCATGCCCATGGCGCCGGGCGCAACCGCCGTTACCATACGATTCGGCGCGCCAACATGTCCACAGGCCGGATGATGCGACCAAGCGCCCCGCGGCCCGGGTGCATCAACGTCCCGCGCGCCCCGCCTCAGTTCGTGGCCGCGTCGGCCGGCGCGCTTTCAGGTGGACCGAGCCGCTCCAACAGGGCGTCGAGAAGTGGCCAGAAGAAGTCGGCGCCCGGATAGCCTTCGATCCGGCCGACTTCGCGGCCGTCCTCGATCAGGACGAAGGTCGGCGTGAAGCGCGGGCGGCTTTCGAGTTCAAGGGACGCGGGCAACGGCTGGTGAATGTCGAGCCGCTCGAGCGGCGCGCGCCGGCCTTCCCAGGTCTTGGGGTAGGCGGGGCCGATTTCGGCATTCCATCGGGCGCACCAGGGGCACCCGGCCTCCTCGAACATGAGAAGCCGTACCTCTCCGGCCGCCGCTGCCGTCACGGCAAGCGCCAGTGCCAGAACGCTGCCGGCAAGGCCCCGAAGGGCTCGGCCCGGCAAATGGCGTATTGACTGCGCGAAATTCATATTAAAGAATTCTAATGTATTTTTGAGCCCGATGCAAAGGAGGCGACCAGCGTGCTGGACATGACCTTCGGGGGGGCCGTTCTGGCCGGTCTCTTGTCGTTTCTGTCGCCCTGCATCCTTCCCATGGTGCCGTTCTACTTGTCTTACATGGGGGGGCTCTCGGTCGCCGAGCTCGATTCCGAGGGCGGCCTTGGGCGCCGGGCGCAGCTGCGTCTTCTGATCGCGGCGGCGGCCTTCGCGCTGGGCGTGACGACGATCTTCGTCCTCCTGGGGCTTGGGGCCACGGCGCTTGGACAGGCGTTTCGCGCCTGGAAAGACCAGTTGGCGTATGTCTCGGCGGCGATCCTTCTGCTGTTCGGGCTGCATTTTCTCGGGATCCTGCGCATTCCCTTCCTGTATCGCGAAGCGCGGATCGAGACGCGCACCAATCCGGCGACGTTGGTCGGCGCCTATGTCATGGGGCTTGCCTTCGGCTTCGGCTGGACGCCCTGCGTGGGGCCGGCGCTTGCCGGGATCCTCATGATCGCGAGCCTTCAGGATACGCTTGTGCGGGGCGGCCTTCTTCTTCTGGCCTACGGCGTCGGGATGACCGCGCCTTTCGTGCTGGCCGCATTGTTCGCGCGTCCGTTCCTTCGCTGGATGGCGCGGAACCGTCGGCATCTTGGGAAGGTGGAGAAGGCGATGGGCGTCATGCTGGTCATTTTCGCGATCCTCATCGCAACGAATTCGGTTTCCTACATCGCGCAGTGGATGATCGACGTCTTCCCGTCGTTCCAGACGCTGGGCTGA
>RFGD01000547.1 GCA_003696705.1 Alphaproteobacteria bacterium
CGTCTCCTCCTGGCCGGCCTCCTGCCCCTCGCCCTGTCTCTTTCCCGGACGTCCGCCGCCCAGCCTGTCCCCCGGCACTACGTCGCCTACCGCACCGCCACCCCCCTCACCCTCGACGGCCACCTCGACGAACCCGCCTGGCAGGCCGCCCCGTGGACCGACGCCTTCACCAACATCGAGGGGGACCGCCGCCCGGCGCCCCGCTTCCACACACGGGCCAAGATGCTGTGGGACGATGCCTACTTCTACGTGGCCGCCACCCTCGAAGAACCGCACCTGTGGGCCACCCTCACCGAACGCGACGCCGTCATCTTCCACGACAACGACTTCGAGGTCTTCATCGACCCCGACGGCGACACGCACCTGTACTATGAGATCGAGCTGAACGCGCTGGGGACGGTCTGGGACCTGCTGCTCGTGCGCCCCTACCGCGACGGCGGCCCGCCCCTCGACGCCTGGGACATACGCAGCCTCCGCCTCGGCCTGCACCTCGACGGCACCCTCAACGACCCGTCCGACACCGACCGGGGCTGGACCGTCGAGCTGGCCCTCCCGTGGGAGGCGCTCCGCGAGGCTGCCCCCGGCGACCGGCCCCCGCAGCCGGGCGCGACCTGGCGCGTCAACTTCTCCCGCGTGCAATGGCACACCGACGTGGTCGACGGGCGCTACGTCAAACGCACCGACCCGGCCACGGGGCGGCCGCTCCCGGAGGACAACTGGGTGTGGAGCCCGCAGGGCGTCATCGACATGCACCGGCCCGAGCGCTGGGGCTTCGTGCTGTTCTCGGACCGCATCGCCGGCACGGGCACCACGCCGTTCGTCCCCGACCCCAACGAGCGGGTCAAGGACGCCCTGCGGCACCTGCACGAGGCCCAGCGCGCGCACTTCCGCACGCACGGGCGCTATGCCGACGACCTGGCCGCCCTCGGCGCGGACACCCTGCGCGTCGACGGGCTCGCCTTCACCCCCACCCTGTACGTCACCCCGACCCTGTACGAGATCACCGCCCCCGGCTTCGACGGCGCCACCGTCCACATCCGCCACGACGGGCGGGTGTGGGTGGAAAAGCCCTGACCGTTCCCCGCCCCGGCACACCCATCGTGCCTGA
>RFGD01000142.1 GCA_003696705.1 Alphaproteobacteria bacterium
AGGAAATTGTACGGGCTCACCCAGAACCGCCCTTCCTCGTGGAAACTCTCGCGCATGTTCGGCCCTCCGGTTCCGATCCTTTCGGGGCACGTTCACCGATATTTGTCGATATTTCAATCGAAAAATCGACATTTGTCGGGCACCGCGGCGCAAATCCCGACGCCCGGATTTCCGCCTCTGACCGCTCAGATCCGCCGCAAATCATTGTCTTGGCGTGACAATTCGCCCATGCTCGCCCGCGCTTCGGCGATCCCGGGCCCAACACACGCGCTTTCCCAGCCGCGGAAAAGTCGATATTGTCCCGCAGCGGTCACGGACGGCCGCCAGGATCAGGAAAGACAGCATGGACAGCGTTGTTCCCAAGCCCACCTCGAGCCAGTCGGCCACCCAGCGCGCCTATCTCGAGCTTCGGCAACAGATCATCACGGGGCGGATCGCACCGGGCGAACGGCTCAAGGTCGAGGTCTTGAAGGAACGGCTCGACACAGGCGCGTCCCCGGTGCGCGAAGCGCTGAGCCTTCTGACCTCGGACCAGCTTGTCGAGCGCATCGATCAGCGCGGCTTTCGCGCCGCCCAGGCCAGCCGCGCACAGTTCGAGGAAATCCTCAACCTGCGCTGCCACCTCGAGGAACTGGCGCTGCGCGCCAGCCTCGCCAAGGGCGACAGCGCCTGGGAAGAAGAACTGGTGCTGGCGCATCACTACCTCACCCGCGCCGACCGCGCGGATCTCGAGGCCTTCGAGGCGCGGCACAAGGCCTTCCACATGGGGCTGATCGGGGCCTGCAACTCGCCGATCCTCCTGCGATTCTGCAGCCAGCTCTACGACCTCAACGTTCGCTACCGCTACCTGGCGGGGACCACCGCAAGCTATCGCAGCCGCGACGTGGCCGCCGAACATCGCGCCATCCTCGACGCAGCGGTCAGCCGCGACACCGAGCGCACCGTCGCGCTTCTGACCGAGCACTACCGCAAGACGGGCGCCTTTCTGGCGGAACTGCTCTGAAGCCGGCCCAGCGTCGTTCTCAACGCCGTTCGACGTCCGCCGGTGCCAGGATCAGGTCGAACTCGACCTTCGACCACGGCCCGTCGACCTTGCCCGAGAGCGCGAAACCCTCAGCGGGAAAGGTGCCCGCCGGCTGCGGCTCGTAGCGCATCACCAGATCCTCGCGCACGCCGAAGACGGTATCCTCGTCAAGGTAGGGGTCGTCCTCGGGGAAGATCTCGGTCACAAGCGTCCGGAACCCGTCTGCCTCGACGATCATGTGCAGATGCGAAGGCCGCCACGGGTGCCGGCCGGCCGCGCGCAGGATCTCGCCCACCGGCCCGTCATCGGGCACGGTGTAGGGCACGGGGCGCAGCGTCGTGAAGCCATACCAGCCGTTCTCGTCCGCGGTGAGGAGCGCGTGGAACTCGTGAATGTCCATCTGCGGATCCTGACTGGAGTATTTCCCGTTCGGCGCGGTCTGCCAGATATCGATCTTCGCCCCCGGCACCGGGTTGCCCTCCATGTCGCGCACATGGCCTTCGACCAGCACCACCTCGCCTTCCCAGTCGCCCTTCAGATCGCCCCCGAGCGGCAGCGGCGGCGGGTTCGAGACGTGGAAGGGCCCGAGCACCGAGGAACTCGTCGCACCGGGCACCGAATGCATCATGTCGACAAGCGACGACAGCCCCAGGACGTCCGACAGGAGCACGAACTCGTTGCGTTCGGGCCCGGTGATGCGGCCCGCCCATTCCAGGAAGTCCAGTCCCTTGCGCCATTCGTCATGGGTAAGCCGCACCTCGCGGGCGAAGTCGTGCAGGTTGCGGGCGAGCGCGACCAGGACCTCGCGCACCCGGGGGTCGGTGTCCTTGCCGAAATAGCTGGCGAAAACCTCGGTGATGTTTTCGGGCGTCAGATTGCGCATGGTCGGATGGTCCTCAATTCAGGATGGCAAGGCTCAGGGCGGGAAAACGGATCACGAGGATCAGCACCACCAGCATCACCGCCGCGAAGGGCAGCGCGCCCAGGAACACGTCGCGCAGGCTGATCCGGTTGTCATCGAGCGTCGCCTTGATGACGAAGCACGAGATGCCGAGCGGCGGCGTGAGCAGGCCGATCTCGGCGCCGATCACGGTGACGATGCCGAACCAGACGAGGCTCAGCCCCATCGGTTCGATGAGTGGCAGGAATAGCGGCACCACGATCAGGATGATCGAGGCGGTATCAAGAAGCGTGCCCAGAAAGAGCATGAGCAGCACATAGACCACCATCACCATGAAGAAGCCGGAATCGTTCCCCGCCAGGATCTCGCCCAGCTGGTTCGGAAGCCCCGCAAGCCCCAGCATCCGGCTGTAGATCGAGGCAGCGGTGATGAGAAACAGGATCGCCGCGGTGATGTGCCCGGTCTCGAGGAGCGCATGCCAGAAGTCGTCGAGCCCCATGCGTCGCCGCGCGAAGGCATAGAGAAGGCCCACCGCCGAGCCCGCCGCGCCGGCCTCGACCGGGGTCAGCCAGCCGGTGTAGATCCCGCCGAGGACGATGGCGATCAGCGCGACGATGGGCAGCGTCTTGGCCCCGATCTCTCTCCACGACAAGGGCGGGATCGTCTCGGCCGGCCGGCCGCCGACGAAACCGGGCGTGAGCCTGCCCATCGCGAAAATCGCGACCACATAGGCCACCGCGAGAAGAAGCCCCGGCACGACCCCGGCCAGGAACATCTGGCCCACCGATTGTTCGGCGACGAAGGAGTAGATGATCAGCATCGCCGACGGCGGAATGATCATGCCGAGGACCGACGAGCCGGCGACGACCCCCACCGCGAAACGCGGGTTGTAGCCCAGCGCCATCATCTGCGGCACCGAGACCTTGGAAAACACCGACGCCGAGGCGATGGACGAGCCGGTGACGGCAGCGAAGACCGCATTGGCGCCTACCGTGGCCATGCCGATCCCGCCCTTGACGCGCCTGAAACCCGAACTCATCGCCTCGTAGATGTCGGCGCCGAGGCCAGCCCGCGACACGACGAGCCCCATGAAGGTGAAAAGCGGCACCGTCGCGAAGGTGTATTCCATGACGCTGTCCGAAATGGCGATCTTCAACAGGTTCATCGCCAGATCGAAATTGCCGCGCATCAGCCAGATCGAGACGAAGGACACGACCCCAAGCGCGATGGGAATGTAGAGCCCGAGATAAATCAGCACGACAATGGCAATGACCGAGGCCACGCCGATCTCGATCGGGCTCATGGGCCGTCCTCCGCTTCCGGATCCGCCATCGCGCCGGCATGGCGCCCCGCGCCCGCAAGCTTGAAGGCAAAGAGAACCGCGCAGAGCGCCGCCGACAGGAACACCACCAGCTTGATCGGCCACCAGGGCGCGGTGAAGACGCCGGGGATACCGAAATAGTCCCGGCTCGCCCACATCTCGGTGAACTCGGGCCAGATCGCCACCGCGACAAGGGTCATGAAGCCGGCCGAGACGGCCTCGATGGCAAATTCCAACACCCGCGCCGTGCGCGGCATGCGCGGCCCGAGGATCAGGAGAAACCCGTCGGACCGGGTGAGCCGGCTCACACGCACCACGTCGGGCAGCTGCAGGAACACGATCAGGACCATCGAGAACTGCACGAGCTCGACCGCCCCCATGAAGGGGGCATGGAAGAGCCCGCGGGCCACCACATCGTAGTTCACCAGGACCACGAGCCCCAGGACCACGAGCGTACCCGCGGCATTGGCCGCCGTGGCCAGCCGGCTTGCGGCTGCCGACAGGACACGCAGCACCTCGCGCCTGCGCGTCATCGCCTCTGCTCGACCCGGCCCGTCATCCTGCCCCCTCGCCTAGCCCGCGCGCACGGACCAGTCGCGCACGCCCTCGTAGCCCATCGCCCTGAGCTTCGCGAGATAGGCGTTGAGCATCTCGGTGCCCGGCTCGCCCTTGGCATCGAGGGCCGCGGCCCACTCGCCGGCAATATCGGGGATGGCATTGGCCCAGGCCGCGCGTTCGGCGGGGTCCATCTCGACGATGGTGCCGCCGGCCTCGACGAAGGCCTTGCGGCTTTCCTCGGCGCGGTCCATGGCGATGCCGGCCACATGGTCGCGGTAGAGGACGGCCACTTCCTTGAGGACGGCCTTCACCTCGTCCGGCAGGCTGTCCCAATAGTCCTTGTTCACCGTCACCGTCTTGGAGTTCACCGCGCCGATGTCGGCCTTGAGCATGTAGGGCGCGACCTCGACGATCTTGAAGGTCTTGGCGGCTTCCGGCCACAGCATCGCCGAATCCACCAGTCCCGTCTGCAACATGTTGTAAAAGTCCGTCATACCGCCGCGGACGCCGACGGCATCCTTGATGCCCTCGAGATAGCGCAGGTTCATGCCGGCGCCAGCGACCTTGTCCCCCTCGATGTCCTTGAGCGAGCTGATCGGATGGCGCGAGAACAGCTGATAGCTGTCGAGCACCACGCCGGTGGCAAGGTAGACCTGGTTCTGCGCGGCGAATTCCTTCTGCATGGTGGGGAATTCCCTGGCGATCTCGTCGACCGCCTTGGCCACGGCGCGCGCATCGGGGGCAACGAAGGGCGTGACCGCCGCTATGGCCTGGCTGGGCAGCTTCGAGGAATGGAAGATCGTGGTAACGATGCCGATGTCCCCAAGGCCCAGCTTCACGCCTTCAAGGACGCCCTTCGGCTTGACGATCGCGCCGCCATAGCTCTCCTGCCAGTCGATGCGGTACTTGCCGCCCGCCTCGAGGCGCTTGTTCACCTCGGGGATGAAGAAATTGGAGAACTCCTTCACCCACATCGCCCGCGCGGGATAGCCGTCGATGACGACGGCCTTGATGGTGTTTGCCCCGAAGGCGGGAAGCGCCGGGGCGGCCAGCGCGGCTGCTGTCATGCCCAGCGCGGTTCTTCTGGTCGGGTTCATCTCGTATCCTCCCTGATGGCGGGCGCTTCGCGCGCCCCGATTGGGCCGGTCAGGCCTTTTGCCAGCTCACCTGGACGTCGCAGCCGGCATTCTTGAACAGCTTGGAGACCGCGCAGAACTTCTCGGTTTCGGCGGCCACACGCGCCAGATCCTCGGCGCTCGCGGGACCGTCGGCCGTCACCCTGAGGCGGACGGCGCGGAACGGCACCTCGATCTCCTCCTGCAAGAGCACCCCGCGCCGATCGAGGTCGAACTCTGCGTCGACGTGCAGATGCCCGATGTCGATCCCGAGCTTGTCTGCGCATTTGTGCCCGATGACATTGGTGCAGCCGATGAGCGCGGCCACGGCCGTCTCGGTCGGTGACGGCCCGGCGTTGGTGCCGCCACGCTCGACCGGTTCGTCGATGACCATTCCCGTGTCGCGCACCCGCACATCCGCGCGGGCATGGCTTGGACAATCGGCGGCCAGCCGGCCAGTGACGACGGTCTTGGGGCGGATGGCCATCGGATTTCACCTCATCTCATGCAAAGGAACAGGCCTTCTCGAAAGGAAGGCGCGGCAGCTTCTGAAAGAGCGCGCTCTCGTCGGCATAGCCGAGGTTTATGAGGAAATTGGAGCGCAGCGTCGTGCCGGCGAAGAATTCCTGGTCGACGATCTCGTTCGAAAACCCCGACATCGCACCGACGTCGAGCCCGAGCGCACGGGCGGCGATCATGAAGTAGGCCCCCTGCAGCGTGCCGTTCCGGAAGGCGGTGATCTCGGCGTGCTCGGGCTTGCCCTCGAAGTGCGGACGGCGGTCCTCGTGCGGGAAAAGATAGGGCAGCTCGCGCCAGAACTCGAGGTCATGGGCAACGATCACCGTCACCGGGGCGGTCATCATCTTCTCGACGTTCTTGTCCTTCAGCGCCTTGGCAAGCCGCGCCTTCCCTTCCGGCGTGCGCACGAAGACGAACCGCGCCGGGCAGGAGTTCATCGAGGTCGGGCCCGCCGCGGCGATCTCGTAGGCACGGCGCAGAAGCTCCTCGGGCACGGGCTTGTCGGTCCAGGCATAATGCGAACGCGCACGCTCGAGGATGAGGGCGATGGAATCCGGGTCAAGCGCCGGCCGGCGCGCCTTGAGTTCGCGGTGTTCCGCCTGGGCGGCCGCGCGGGCGCGCTCCAGCTCCTCTCCAGTCAGTGCCGCCATGACGAACCGGATCCCCCTTGGCCTGCGGCCCGCCCCGCGGGGCCGTTCTCGCCCTTGATGTTTGACGAGGTTTTTAGATGTTGTCAAATAATATCGACATTTTATGCTGGTGCGCATTCTTGTGGGAGAAACCCGATGGTGGCCTGGACGGAATATCGCGACATTGCGCGCAAGCGTGGCGCGCTGGCGCTTGAACTCTACGTGGTCGAAAGCACGCCGAACGACCCCGAAAAACTGTCAGGGATCCTGCCCGACCACCTCGCCTATCAGCGCGAGCTCGAGGCGTCGGGACGGCTGGTAATGGCCGGCCCGCTGTCGGACGAAGCCGGCGAAGAGATGACCGGCGCCGGGCTCATCGTCTACCGTGCAAGCTCGCTCGATGAGGCCCGCGCCATCGCAAAGGCCGACCCGATGCACAAGAGCGGCGCGCGATCCTTCAGGCTCCGACGCTGGCTGGTGAACGAGGGGCGACTGCATATCGACGTCGGGCTGTCCACGGGCCTGGCGACGCTGAGCTGAGGGGCCGCGCGATGCCGTCCGCCCATGCCCTTGGCGCGATCCTGGCCACGCTTTTCGAGCGGCCGAGGCTGCGCCGACGGACCCTGGACGACCGCCCCCTGCCCGAGCTCTGCGACGCGCTCATGGCCGAGAAGGTCGAGACTTCGTCGCTCGAGCTCGCCGCGGCGCTGTTCGCCCGCTACGCAGAACTGCCGCACGCCGAGAAGCGCGCCTTTTTCGCCTTCATCAACGACCATCTCGACGTGGACGCCGCCGAGGTGGCCCGCGCGGCCGAAGCCTATGGCCGCGACCGCACGCCCGAGGCCTTTGCCGCCCTGATGCGCGCGGCCGAGCCGCGGCGGCAGGAATTGTTCCGCCGCCTCAACCAGCCCCCGGGTGCGACGGCCGAACTCGTGAAGATGCGCGCCGAACTTCTTTCGATGCTGGCCGAGGCGCCCGAACTCGCGCGCACGGACCACGACCTGAGGCACCTTCTGCGCAGCTGGTTCAACCGCGGCTTTCTGGTGCTGCGGCGCATTACCTGGGACAGCCCCGCGGCGATCCTCGAGAAGATCATCGCCTATGAGGCGGTGCACGAGATCGCCAGCTGGGACGACCTGCGCGCCCGGCTGCAACCCGAGGATCGGCGGCTCTTCGCCTTCTTTCACCCGGCCATGCCGGGCGAGCCGTTGATATTCGTCGAGGTTGCGCTTTCGCGGGGCGTTCCCGGGTCGATCGCCGAGGTGCTGGCCCCCGGGCGGGAACCGATAGACCCGGCCGATGCCGACACCGCGGTGTTCTATTCGATCTCCAACTGCCAGAAGGGGCTTGCCGGGGTGTCCTTCGGCAATTCGCTCATCAAGCAGGTGGTGCGCGACCTCGCCGCCGAGCTGCCGGGGCTGCAAAGCTTCGTCACCCTCTCTCCGATCCCGGGGCTTGCCGCGTGGCTGACGGAAGCGGGCCTTGCCGATGCGGCCGGCGATCCGCTGCGCCTCAAACGACTGGCGGCGCACTATCTTCTGGCCGAAAAGACGCCCGACGGAGCCCCGCGCGATCCGGTGGCGCGGTTCCACCTTGGCAACGGCGCGCTTGTCCACGCCATCCACCTTGACGCCGATCCCTCGCCCAAGGGACGCGCCCAATCCTTCGGCGTGATGGTCAATTACCTCTACGACCTCGACCGTATCCAGGACAACCTGCGCGACTACGAGGCGACGGGGCGGGTCGCCGCCGCGCCCCAGGTGCGCAGCCTCGCCCGCCAGGCGCAGGCCGAGACGGCCGCCTGACCGGCCGGATCCGCCGCCCCCTCCCCCTTTCCGCGCGCGGCGGTCAGGCGAGGGTAAGCGGTCGTTCGAACAGCTGGCCGAATTGCGGCAAGGCGTCGTCGATCCCGGCAAGGCGCAGCATGTGCCAGGCAAGCGCCATGTTGCTCGAGATCACCGGCCGGCCGGTGGCGGCCTCGATCTCTGGAATGATCCGCAGCGTGCGCAGGTTGGTGCAGGAAATCACCACCGCATCGGCCCCGACCGCAAGCCGGCGGGCCGCGTCGCCAATGGCGGCCTCGGTGATGCGCGCCACGACGCGGTCGTCGGCTTCCTCGAAGGATCCGAAGGCGGCGATCTCGAAGCCCGCGTCGCAGAGACGTTCGCCCATCCGCGCCGAAAGCTGCGGAATGTAGGGGGTAAGGAAGCCGAGCCGCCGCACCCCGAGCGCGCGGCCCGCGGCGATGATCGCGGCCAGGGGGTCGGTGACCTGCGCCGTCGGCCGGGCCTTCTGCACGGCCGCCGCCACCACCTCGGAACCGATCACCGTCGCGGCCGAGGTGCAGCCATAGCCGATCACGTCGAAGGCAGGCGCCGGGGGAAACATGCGCGCCGCCGCCGGCAGATCCGCCTCCATCCGCGCCAGCGTGTCCGGCCGCACCTCGGGCACCATGGGAACGCGGCTGTGATACAAGGCCACGCCGTCGAGCGCCATCACGCGGGAAAACTCCGGTTCGAGCGTCTCGTCGGCTTCGAGAACGATCACGCCAAGCGTCGCGCGCGTCCCGATCCCGGCATCGGTTTCGAACGAGAGCCTCACCCGATCACCTCAAGCTCTGGCGCGGCGCGGACGGTCAGAAGCTCGGCGCCTCCGGCCCGGACGACGACGTTCTCCTCGTGCACCATGATCCGCCCGTCGCCATAGGAAAGGGAAGGCTCGATCGTGAGGACCATGCCCTCCTCGAGCACCGTTTCGTCAAAGGCGGCAAGCGACGGCCATTCCGTCAGCTGCATCCCGAGCCCGTGCCCGAAACGGCCCACGTCTCCGCCGCTGCCGTCCATCTCGGCCGTCACGCGCCGCATCGCGTCGAACACCTCGCGGCAGGTTGCGCCCGGCTTCGCCGCCGCGATCCCGGCTTCGGTCGCGCGCCAAAGCACCTCGTGGGCGCGGCGCGACAGATCATCGGCACCCCCGACCGCGAAGTTGCGGTCGAAGTCGCAGAAATAGCCGTCCCAGGAGGCCCCCGTGTCCAGCATCAGGATGTCGCCCGCCCGCAAGGGCCGGCGCGAGGGCGGCGAAATCACGTCGTGATATCCGCCCCGGTCGGCGCCGCCGACCAGATAGGGCACGTCATCCGCCCCCTCGGCCAGGGCCGCCCGCCGAAACTCGCGGAAGAGCTCTTCCAGTGGCTGGCCCGCCTTCGCAAGCCGCGGCACGCGGGCGAACGCGCGCGCGCCGATGGCGCAGATGTGGGCGATCTTGGCGATCTCGGCCTCGGACTTCACCATGCGCAGGCGCCGGATCAGATCGGTGCAATCGACAGGTTGCAGCCCCGCGAGCGCCTTCAGAAGCCTTTCATGGTCGCCAAGCGGCATGCGCAAATGGGTCTCGTGGCCCTCCGGAACGCCGAGCCGCGCCCCCTTCGCGGCAAGCGGCGAGAGCAAGTCCACCAGAAGCGAGATCCCGTCATCTTCGGGCGCCGGCGCGCTCCAGGTGCGGATGTCCTCGATCCAGGTGCGCCGCATCAGCGCCGCGCCGATCTCGGGGATGACGGCGACGGGTTTGCCCTCTGCCGGCACGAAAAGGAACCACGGCCGCGTCGGGCTTTGCCAGAACAGGGTATGGAAGCCCGTGAAGTAACGAATCTCGGCCTCGGTCGTGAGGAAGAGCCCGGCCAGATCCTTCTCGGCCATCAACGCCTGCGCGCGTGCGGTGCGGGCGGCGAATTCCTCGGCCGGGAAGCCGCGTTCGGGTTGGTCAGCCATCGCCACCACCGGCCATCATGGCGGCGAAGATCGCCGGATCGGTGACGCCCTCGGACCCGATCAGGAGAACCCGCGCCTGGTCGTCGAGCCCCAGCGCGGCCGACAGCGCGCCCGACTGCCGCGCGGCGATCAGCGCCGCCAGCCCGGCCACGGCGCTCTCGCCGGCCTCGACGACCGGGTCGCCGAAACCGCCCCGCGCCAGAAGCCGCATCGTCGGCGCGATCAGCTCGTCCGGGATGGTCAGGAAGTCCCCCGCCTCCTCGCGCAGGATCCGCCAGGCGAGCGCTGACGGCTCGCCGCAGGAAAGCCCCGCCATGATCGTTTCGCGCGCGATTTCCACCGATGTCGGGCGCCCGGCGCGCGCGCTCTCGAAAAGGCAGGCGGCGCGGTCCGGCTCGACGATCACCACACGCGGACTTTCGGCACCGAAGTGCTGGCGAAGCCCCGCCGCCACGGCGGCCGCCAGCCCCCCGACCCCGCCTTGCAGAAACACGTGGCTGGGTGGAGACGGCAGCGCCCGGCAGACTTCTTGCGTCATGACGCCATAGCCTGCCATCACGTCGCGCGGCGGGTCCGTGTAGCCCTCCCACGACGTATCGGACACGACGAACCAGCCGTTGCGCTCGGCCTCGTGCCGGGCCAGATGCACCGAGGCGTCATAGTCGCCCTCGATGCGGATCACCTCGGCACCCAGATCGCGCATGGCGGCCGCGCGGCCCTCGCTGACCTCGGCATGGATGTAGATGCGGCAGCGCGCCCCGGACCGGCGGCAACCCCAGGCCAGGGACCGGCCGTGATTGCCGTCGGTGGCCGAGACCAGCGTGATCCGCGCACAGGCGTCGCGGTGGCGGCCCTGACGGATCTCGGCCAGTGGCACCTCGCGGCCAAGCTGCCGGGAAAGCTCGCGCCCCAGCAGCCTGAGCGCGGCATAGGCGCCGCCGAGCGCCTTGAAGCTGCCCAGGCCGAAGCGCGGTCCCTCGTCCTTGTAGTGGATCGCACCGACGCCGATTTCCGCGGCCAGACCGTTCAGATCGACAAGCGGCGTCGGGGCGTAGCCCTCCCAGAGGGTGATCTCGTCCCAGGCGTCGGCCAGGTCGCGCGGGCCAATCACGGACATGGCGGCGTCGCCGCCCGCGCGGGGCACCGAGACATGGCCAATCGGCGCCGTCGCGAAGACATCCTCGATCATCCGCACCCCCTCTCGCCGGCCGCCCTTTGCGGCTTCCCGAACTCACGGGTCTCATGCTGAACAGAGTTGCGGCCCCTCGGCAAGAGACGCCGCGCATTTCCGCCCGAACCCTGGCCGCCGGCGGCACATGGCGCGCCCCTTCACCGATCGGGTTTCCGTGCCAGCCGGCCCCCGCGGCGGTGCGTGCCCCACCCGCCTCTCGCGGCCCCGGGGTGCGCGCCGATCGGCGGATCAGATGATCGCCTTCTCCTTGATCGGACGGTTGTTCGGGATGCGCGCATAGTTGAACGGCGTCAGATCGAGCGTCCGATAGCCGCCATGGACGATCCACTCGGCCGTGCCGCGCCCCATGGCCGGCGACTGCTGCAGCCCGTGGCCCGAAAAGCCGTTCAGAAAAAGGAAATTCTCGACCCTTGTGTGCGGGCCCATGATGGCGTTGTGATCGAAGGTGTTCATGGCGTAGTGCCCGGCCCATTCGGACTGCACCCGGATCGCCTCGAACTGCGGGATGCGGGCGGCAAGGATCGGCCAGACGTGGTTTTCCCAAAGCGAGAAATCCATCGTGTAATCGTCGTAGTCCACCGCGGGGTCGATGTCCGCATGGCCGCCGCACTGATAGGTGCCGCCGCCGTTCTCTCGCACATGGACGCCCGACGGGTCGATGGTCAGCGGCAGATCGCGGTCCAGCGGCCGTTCGGCCCTGAAGATCCAGGAAAAACGCTTGCGCGGCTCGACCGGGATCTCGATTCCGGCCATCGCCGCCGTGCGGGCCGCGCGCGGACCCGAGGCGTTGACCACGTGGCCGCAGGCGATCACCTCGCCCGATTTCAGCGTGACGCTGTCGACCCGCGTGCCGGCGGGGTTGAGCGTCATCCCGACGACCTCGTTCTCGATGTATTCGACACCGCGTTCCCGGGCCGACCGGCGCCACCAGTCGAAGACGGCGGTCGCATCCCAATAGCCCTCGTCCACGGTGTTGATCGAGCCGAGCACGATGTCATCGACGTTGTAGAAGGGATAGGCGGCCTTGATCTCGTCGGGCGTCATCAGCCGCGTTCCGGCGCCTGCCGCGACCTGAATCCTGTGGTTCTCGCGCAGGATGTCGGCAAACGCCTCGTCGTCGGCCAGGTACATGTAGCCGAAATTGCGGATCGTGATGTCCGGCACGCGCTCGTCGCCACCCATGTAGCTGCGCAGGTTCTTCACGAAATCCGCGGCAAACTGGCTGATGCGCACGTTGAGCTCGGTCGAGAACTGCTGGCGCATGCAGCTGGTGGTGTGCATGGTCGACGAGGTCGAATAGCTCATGTCCCGCTCGACCACCAGAACCGAACCGTCGAAGTCCTCGTCGTCGCTCAGAAACCAGGCGGTCGAGGCGCCCATGATGGCCCCACCGACGATCACCACGTCGTATCTGGTCCCTGTCGGGCGCTCTGCCGGTCCGGCCATCGCGCGATCTCCCCCTTCGGACTACGTCACCGCCTCGTCCCTGGCCGTCGGGCCGCAATTCGCCGCCACAGTTTCGGTGGAAATCCGGTCGCTGCCAAGCCCGACGGGCGGCAGAACTCCCTACGACCGCCACGCGCCGCGCCGATCCCGGGCCGCGGCTGCGCCATCCGCACGGCGCCGCCCGGCAGGAACGGGGAAATACGTGCGGACCATATCGCCCCGCGCCCGGCGCAAGGGTCCGAAGGATGGCCGGACCGTCGGCCATCGGCAACCCGCCCCGGCAAGGGTCCGGGGCGTTGCGATCAGGCCGCCTCACTCGGGCTGGTCCGGCAAGCCCGGTCGATGGGGGGCATCAGATCGACACGGGGACGAAACGCCACCCGGCGCCCTCCTCGACGACCATGCCGATCCCCGGGAAGGGGAAGTGATAGCCGATGACGGGCAAATGTCGGGCGGCTGCCATGCCGAAAAGCTTCCGTCTTGTGGCCACGGCGGCCGTCGGGTCCATTTCGACGGCCAGGGCCCATTCGGGTTCTTCGGGCCCGACAAGCCAGTGCACGGCGGCATCGACCATGTGAAGCACGGCCCGCCCGCCGCCCTCCAGAAGGAAGGCGTGGTGATCCAGCGTGTGCCCCGGCGCCGCAACCGCCGTGATGCCGGGCGCAATCCGATCGCCGTCCTTGTAGGGTCTGATCCGGTCGCGCACCGGTTCGAGCTGCGCATTGCCGACGCCGAGCATGAAATTGGCGAAACTCGGATCCGGACCCGGCTTCGCTGTCCAGAACTCGAGCTCTTTGGGCGGCATGAAGTAGGCGGCCTTCGGAAAGGTCGGCGCGCCGCCAAGCGCGCAGGCGCCGATGTGATCGGGATGGCCGTGGCTCAGGATCACATGCGTCACGTCCTCGGCCGCGACCCCGACGGCGGCGAGACTTCTCAAGAGCCGCCCGTTGTCGGGCTGATTGCCGGGAAAGGTGACATCGCCCATGCCGGTGTCGATCAGAACCGTCGCGCCGCCCGACTGCACCAGCGTCACCTGCAAGTGCAACGTCACGAAATCCGTCGGCAGGCCGAAGCGGCCAAGGAAATCCTCGATGCTTCCTTCCGGCTGGTTCGCCGCAAAGGCCGGCGCCGGGAAGGTGAAGCTGGCATCGTCGATCATCGTGACCGTCATGTCGCCCAGGCTGAAGCGGTAGACGGCGCGCAAGGCCGGGTCGGCCATCGCTTCGGCGCGTGCCGACGAGCCTGCCGCGATCGGCAGAAGCGCGCCCGCGACGGTGTACCCGAGAACTCCCCTGCGCGTCAGCTGGCCAGCCCCGAAAGTGCCGGCGTCCGCAACGTCGTCTCTACCATGCCGGTGCTGCATCTTTTCATCCCCCTGTTCTTCAATGGGTCGTCAGTATGACGGGGCCTTGATTTCGGTCCATGTCCGGGCGTTCAGCGTTGCTGACCGGGCGTTCACAATCGCTTGGAGGCCATTGCCCGGCTTCGCCGATCGCGATTGACTTCCCCAGGGCACCGAGTCGAACCGAGGGAAGCAGGCATGGCCAACATCCTTGACGACATGCTGCGCCTGGTCCGCCTTCGGGCCTGCGTCTATTTCGTGCGCGATCTCGCGGCGCCCTGGGGCTTCGACCTGCCCGATCTGGAGGTCGCGCCCATGCATCTGATCCTGGGCGGCACCGCGTCGGTGCGCGTCGCCGGGGGGAACCTCGTATTGCTCGGGCCGGGAGACGCGGCCTTCTTTCCCGTCGGCGACGCACACCGGATCGGGCGCGCCGGCAACGCCGACCAGTCGTCGACAACGCGCCTTCTTTGTGGGCATTTCGAATGGGACACGGGGGCCGGCATGCCCCTTGCCGCCAATCTGCCGGACGTGATGGTCGTGCGCGACCTTTTTGGCGGCGGCGATGGTGCGATGCTTCGCCAGGTTGTCGCGATGATCGAGGCCGGCGCGCCACGCACCGCAGCGGACGAGCCGGGGGGCTCGATTCTTGCCGACAGACTTGGAGAGGTCCTGTTCATCGGGCTTCTGCGGCGCTGGGCCTTTCAGGCGGCGCCGCGGAAGGGCGTGCTTGCATG
>RFGD01000143.1 GCA_003696705.1 Alphaproteobacteria bacterium
AAGCGCTTGAAGAAGAACATGCAAGGGCGTGACGGAAAAGAGGTCTTCCCCACGAACCACATCCGTGATGCCCTGCGCCGCGTCATCGACCACGACGGCCAGATGATACGAGGTGCCGATGTCACGGCGGGCCAGAACCACGTCGCCAAGTTCCGCGACAAGGCGCCCGGGGTCGGGACGATGTGTCCCGGCATGGATCGGCCCCGTCTCGGTGAAGGCGGGCAGGCGTGTCCCGACAAGTGAAAGGGCGCGCCCGAGGTCGATCCGAAGGGCGTCGCCCGGGCCCCGCTCGGCCATCGGGCGGCCGCGGCAGGTGCCCGGGTAGACCGGCGCGGGCTTGCCGGCCCCTTCCTGCGGTGCGCTCAGCGCCGCCTGGATGTCGCGCCGCGTGCAGCGACAGGGATAGAGGACCCCGAGCGCGGCCAGCCGCCCGAGCGCGTGCGCATAGGCCGCCGAGCGTTCGGACTGGCGCATGACGGGTTCGGTCCACGAAAGGCCGAGCCAGCGCAGGTCTTCGTCGATGGCGGTCTCGAATTCCGGCCGACAGCGCGCGGTGTCGAGGTCCTCGATGCGAAGAAGAAACCGGCCGCCGGCGCGCCGGGCCGCGTCCCACGCCGTCAGTGCCGAGAAGGCGTGGCCAAGGTGCAGAAGCCCCGTCGGAGAAGGCGCGAACCGCGTCAGCATGCCATGGCGTCGGCCGTCCTGAGCCAGGCGCCCCACGCCGCCTTCGCGCGATCGGTGTAGGCGCGGTAGCGGTCCTTCCTCGCGCGGCGGCCGCCCTTGGCCTCGACCGGCGGGAAGAGGCCGAAGTTGACGTTCATCGGCTGGAACGTGCTGGCTTCGGCGCCGCCCGTGATGTGGTTCAGAAGGGCGCCGATCGCGGTCTCGGGCGGCGGCGGGGCGAGCTCGCGGCCGGCGATTTCGGCGGCGGCCAGGCGGCCGGCAAGAAGCCCCATTGCGGCCGATTCGACATAGCCCTCGACGCCGGTGATCTGTCCGGCAAAGCGAAGATGGGGTCGCTTCCGAAGCCGCATCTGCCGGTCGAGAAGCGTCGGCGAGTTGATGAAGGTGTTGCGGTGGATGCCGCCAAGCCGCGCGAAACGCGCGTTTTCGAGCCCGGGGATCATGCGGAAGACCTCGACCTGGGCGCCGTGCTTCATCTTGGTCTGAAAGCCGACGATATTGTAGAGCGTGCCCAGATTGTTGTCGCGGCGAAGCTGAACGACGGCGTAGGGCTTGTTCTGCGGATCGTGGGGATTCGTGAGGCCGACGGGCTTCATCGGCCCGAAGCGCAGCGTGTCGCGGCCGCGCTCGGCCATGACCTCGATCGGCAGGCAGCCGTCGAAATAGCCGGCCGTCTCGCCCTCGTGGAAGGTGGTCTTTTCCGCCGCCAGAAGGGCATCGATGAAGGCCTCGTATTCCTCGCGCGTCATGGGGCAGTTGAGGTAGGCGCGGCGCTCCTCCTCGGTTTCGCCCTTGTCATAGCGCGACTGAAACCAGGCGCGCGACATGTCGATGCTGTCGAAGTAGACGATCGGTGCGATGGCGTCGAAGAAGGCAAGGCTTTCCTGGCCGGTCGCCGCGCGGATCGATTCCGCCAGGGCCCCCGAGGTCAGCGGCCCGGTGGCGACGATCGTCGGGCCCCAGTCGACCGGGGGAAGTTCCGTGACCTCGGCCGTCTCGACGGTGATGCGCGGGTGGGCACGGATGCGCTCGGTCACCCCGGCCGAGAAGGCATCCCGGTCGACGGCCAGGGCGCCACCGGCAGGCAGGCGCGCGCGGTCGGCCATCTCCATTATCAGGCTGCCGGCCTGGCGCATTTCCCAGTGCAGAAGGCCGACCGCGTTATGGGTGTCGTCGTCCGAGCGAAAGGAGTTCGAGCACACCATTTCGGCCAGGTTGCCGGTCTTGTGGGCGAATGTGCCGGTCCTGGGGCGCATTTCGTGAATGACGACGGAGATGCCGGCATTGGCGGCCTGCCATGCGGCTTCGGCCCCGGCCATGCCGCCGCCGATGATGTGAAGACGTTGTGACATGCCCCGTCATCTATGCCACCTGTGGCGAATGGAAAAGCCCCTGCCGCAGGGGCAGGGGCGAGTTTGGCCCTTCGGCCTTCCGGGGGAAAACGATAATGCTCAGGCGAGCGCCGCGCCGATGTCGGGCGTCTTGGCGTCCTCGGCGGCGGGACGCTTGGGACGCTCGGCCGTGTCCTTGGCAACGGCGACGGGGCGGATGCGGCGCGGCGTCACGCGGCGGGCAAACGCCGGGCGGCCGCGACGCGCGCGCGTCGTCGCCTTGGCTTCGCTGTGATCGTGCGAATAGGTCATGAGCAGCCCGCCGATCATCGCCAGGTCGCGCCAGAAATCGTCGAGCGACGGCGTCACCGAGTTCACGTAGTTCGCGATGAAGCTCGACCACAGGACGTAGAGCGACAGAAGAAGCGCGGCCGTACGAACCTGCGTGCCGGTAAGGATCATGTATCCAAGCGAGAATTCGATGACCGAGGCCAGCGTCGTCCCGACGGTATTGGGCAGGACCACCGTGACGACGGCATCGCCATGGGTTTCGACCACGAGGCCGAAGGCCGAAGCGATGAAATACGATGCAATGAGGACCCGCGCCATTGCGTGGCCCAGGCCGCGAAACTCCAGCGATGGTGCCGAGAACGACAGATTCCTGATCGACATGGCCGGTCAACTCCTTCCGTGCGGGCGGCTTTGCCCTCTTGCGGACCATGTGCGGCGAATCTGACAGGAATTGGGCCGGA
>RFGD01000144.1 GCA_003696705.1 Alphaproteobacteria bacterium
ATGCCGGACTTCTGGGACGCAACGCCGCCGGTTCCGGCTGGGACTTCGACCTTTTCCTGCACCACGGTGCGGGGGCCTACATCTGCGGTGAAGAGACGGCGCTTCTGGAAAGCCTCGAAGGCAAGAAGGGCATGCCGCGCATGAAGCCGCCCTTTCCGGCGGGGATGGGCCTTTACGGCTGCCCCACGACGGTCAACAACGTCGAATCCATCGCCGTCGTGCCGACGATCCTGCGGCGGGGGGCGTCGTGGTTTGCCTCGATCGGGCGGCCGAACAACACGGGGACCAAGCTTTTCGCGATCTCGGGGCATGTCAACAACCCCTGCGTCGTCGAAGAGGCGATGTCCATTCCCCTGCGCGAGCTGATCGACCGACACTGCGGCGGCGTCCGCGGCGGGTGGGAGAATCTGAAGGCGGTGATCCCGGGCGGGTCGTCGGTGCCGCTTCTGCCGAAGTCCATCGCGGACGAGGCGATCATGGATTTCGACTGGCTGCGCGAGCATCGGTCGGGCCTCGGGACGGCGGCGGTGATCGTCATGGATCAGTCGACCGACATCGTGAAGGCGATCTGGCGCCTGTCGAAGTTCTACAAGCACGAAAGCTGCGGCCAGTGCACGCCGTGCCGAGAGGGCACGGGCTGGATGATGCGGGTGATGGACCGCCTTGTCCGGGGCGAGGCCGAGGTCGAGGAGATCGACATGCTTCTTGACGTCACGAAACAGGTCGAGGGCCACACGATCTGCGCCCTCGGCGACGCGGCGGCCTGGCCGATCCAGGGCCTCATCCGCCACTTCCGGGACGAGATCGTCGACCGGATCCGCGACCGCAAGGCCGCGGGCCGGGTCGCGGCCGAGTAAGAGGGGGACGGTTGGTCGATGCGCACGGTTCTGGTCATGACGCTGGCGCTGTCGGTCGCGGGGTGCGGATGGTTTTCGCGCGCTGGCGGCGAGGCGGCGCGCGTCCTGCCATACAAGGCCGAACTGGTGGCCGGCGAGGACCCGCGCGACATGACCATTTCCGTGGTCGCCCCGGAAACGGCGACCGTCGAGGCGGTGCGCGAGTCGGTCCGCTTTGCGGCGACACGGCACTGTCTGTATCTGACGGGCAGGTCGGATACCGAATGGAAGACCGACGCGGCGACCGGCGACTGGGCCTTCCGCCGCGAGGGCGAGACGATGATCTTTTCGGCGAGGTGCATCGGATGACCACGACGCATCATGGCCGGACAACGGGGATGTTCCGCGCATGGGGCGCGGCGATGGAGGCGGCATGACCGATCTCAGGAAAATCATCATCGACGACCGGGAGGTCGAGGTCGACCCGGCCCTGACCATCCTTCAGGCGGCCGAAGAGGCGGGCATCGAGATCCCGCGCTTCTGCTATCACGAGCGTCTGTCGATCGCCGGCAACTGCCGGATGTGCCTTGTCGAGGTCGTCGGCGGCCCGCCCAAGCCGATGGCGTCCTGCGCAATGCAGGTGCGCGACCTGCGGCCTGGCCCGAACGGAGAGCCGCCGGTGGTGCGCACCCGTTCGCCGATGGTCAAGAAGGCGCGCGAGGGGGTGATGGAGTTTCTCCTCATCAATCACCCGCTCGACTGCCCGATCTGCGACCAGGGCGGCGAGTGCGACCTTCAGGACCAGGCGGTTGCCTACGGTGTCGACTTCTCTCGGTACCGGGAACCGAAGCGCGCGGTCGAGGATCTCGACCTCGGCCCGCTGGTCGAGACGCACATGACGCGCTGCATCAGCTGCACCCGCTGCGTGCGTTTCACGACCGAGGTCGCCGGCGTCGCCGTCATGGGGCAGACCGGTCGCGGCGAGGATGCCGAGATCACGACCTATCTGGGCGAACTGATCGATTCCGAGATGCAGGGAAATATCGTCGATCTCTGCCCGGTCGGGGCGCTCACGAACAAGCCCTATGCATTCACGGCGCGCCCCTGGGAACTGACGCGGACCGAGACGATCGACGTCATGGACGCGCTCGGCTCGAACATCCGCGTGGATACCAAGGGCCGGCAGGTCATGCGTATCCTGCCGCGGCTGAACGAAGAGGTGAACGAGGAGTGGATCTCGGACAAGACCCGCTATGTCTGGGACGGGCTGCGCCGCCAGCGGCTTGACCGGCCCTATGTGCGCGAGAACGGGAAACTTCGTCCGGCCAGCTGGGGAGAGGCGCTGGCCGCCGCCGCCGAGGCCATGCGCGGGCGCAAGGTGACGGGGCTTGTCGGGGACCTTGCCCCGGTCGAGGCGGCCTTCTCGCTGAAGACGCTGGTCGAGGGGCTGGGCGGCAAGGTCGAATGCCGCGTGGACGGTGCCGCGCTGCCGGCCGGCAACCGCTCGGGCTATGTCGGGACGGCGGCGATCGCCGACATCGATGCGGCGCGGGACATCTGGCTCGTCGGCACGAACCCGCGCGTGGAAGCGCCGGTCCTGAACGCACGCATCCGGAAGGCCTGGCTGAACGGGGCGACGGTGCAGCACATCGGCGAGGCGGCCGATCTGACCTACGACGTCATCCATCTTGGCGAGGACCGGCAGGCGCTTCTTGACGCCGTGCGCGACGCGGTGCCTTCCGAAGGCAGTCTGGTCATCGTCGGTCAGGGCGCCCTGGTCGAGGCGGATGGCGATGCGGTCCTCAGCCAGGCCATGAAACTGGCCGAGGAGCTTGGCGCGGGGTTCCTGGTTCTTCACACGGCGGCCGGACGGGTCGGCGCGATGGATGTCGGCGCCACGACCGAGGGGGGTATCGACGCGGCGCTCGACGGGGCCGAGGTGGTCTATGCGCTCGGCGTGGACGAGATGGACATTCCGGCCGGGCCCTTCGTGATCTATCAGGGCAGCCACGGCGACAGGGGCGCGCACCGGGCCGACGTCATCCTTCCCGCAGCGGCCTATACCGAGGAACGGGCGCTGTTCGTGAATACCGAGGGTCGGCCGCAACTTGCGCTGCGGGCCGCATTCCCGCCGGGCGAGGCGCGCGAGAACTGGGCCATTCTTCGGGCTCTCTCGGCCCATCTGGAAGCGCCCTTGCCCTGGGACAGCCTGGGTCAGTTGCACGAGGCGCTGTTCGAGGCGGTTCCCCACATGGCGCTTGTGGACGCTGTGCCGGTCAACGACTGGCAGCGCGAGCCCCTGAAGAAGCCGGGCAAGGGGGTCTTCCGTTCGACCGTGGGGAACTTCTGGCTGAGCAATCCTATCGCGCGGGCCTCTGCGCTCATGGGGCAGATGGCGGCGCTTCAGGAGGCCCGTCAGAAGAAACCGGTGGCGGCCGAGTGATCCGGTTCGGCACATATGCCCGCGGTCTTGGGGCCGCGCTCGGCGTGGCGGCGTTGGCCGGCTGTCAGCCGTCCGAGACGACTGCCGCGGGGCAGGCGGGGCTGCGCGCCGACCGCTACCTCGGCGTCGAAACCCGGCTTCTGGGGGACGACCTTGTCAACCTGGTGGTCTGGGTTGCGGGCAACGCGCGCCGCGAGGACGTCGTCGCCTATGCCGATTGTGCGGCGGCACAATACGCGCTTGCGCGCAATTACGGGTTCGCCCGGCACGTTCGAACGTCGATCGGCCGGGTCAACGGAAAGTGGCGGGGCGATGCGGTCTATACGATCTCGAAGACCCTGCCGAAGGGCGTCGCGAAGATCGACGCCGAAGTTGCGGTCGAGGACTGCGCCGAGCGGGGCATTCCGACGGTATGAGGGTGTGAAGCGAAATGGCTGACTTCTTTGCAACCGGTCTTGGGACCTTCGTGCTGATCCTGGCGCAGGTTCTGGCGATGGTGGCCTTCGTGATGATCTCGCTGCTCTTTCTGGTCTACGGGGACCGGAAGATCTGGGCGGCGGTGCAGATGCGCCGCGGGCCGAACGTCGTCGGCGCCTTCGGCCTTCTGCAGTCCGTTGCGGACGCGCTGAAATACGTGGTCAAGGAGGTGGTGGTCCCCGCCGGTGCCGACCGCGCGGTGTTCATCCTGGCGCCGATGATCTCGTTCGTGCTGGCGATGATCGCCTGGGCGGTGATCCCGTTCTCGGACAACTGGGTGATCGCGAACCTGAACGTGGCGGTTCTCTACATCTTCGCCGTCTCCTCGCTCGAGGTCTACGGCGTCATCATGGGCGGCTGGGCGTCGAACTCGAAATATCCCTTCCTGGGCAGCCTGCGGTCGGCCGCGCAGATGATCTCGTACGAGGTTTCGCTCGGCCTCATCATCATCGGGATCATCATTTCCACGGGCTCGCTCAACTTTGTCGACATCGTGCATGCGCAGGATGGCGCCTACGGGTTCTTCTCGTGGTACTGGCTGCCGCACCTGCCGATGGTCGCCCTCTTCTTCATCTCGGCACTGGCCGAGACGAACCGGCCGCCCTTCGATCTGCCCGAGGCGGAATCCGAACTCGTCGCCGGCTATCAGGTCGAATACTCGTCGACGCCGTTCCTTCTGTTCATGGCCGGTGAATACATCGCCATCTTCCTGATGTGCGCGCTCATGAGCCTGATGTTCTTCGGAGGCTGGCTGTCGCCCATTCCGGGGCTGCCGGATGGCGCGCTCTGGATGGTCGGAAAGATGGCCTTCTTCTTCTTCCTCTTTGCGATGGTGAAGGCGATCGTCCCGCGGTATCGCTATGACCAGCTCATGCGGATCGGCTGGAAGGTGTTCCTGCCCATGTCGCTCGCCTGGGTCGTGATCGTCGCATTCTTCGCTCATTATGGCTGGTTCGGCGGCGCCTATGCGCGCTGGACGGTAGGAGGCTGACCGATGTCGATCGACGTTGTCCGCGCAACGAAGTATTTCCTGCTTTGGGATTTCATCAAGGGCTTCGGCCTGGGGATGAAATACTTCTTCGCCCCCAAGGCGACGCTGAACTATCCGCACGAGAAGGGGCCGCTTTCGCCCCGCTTCCGCGGTGAACACGCCCTGCGGCGCTATCCCAACGGGGAAGAGCGTTGTATCGCCTGCAAGCTGTGCGAGGCGATCTGCCCCGCGCAGGCCATCACCATTGATGCCGAGCCGCGAGAGGACGGCAGCCGCCGCACGACGCGCTATGACATCGACATGACCAAGTGCATCTACTGCGGTTTCTGCCAGGAGGCCTGCCCCGTCGATGCCATCGTCGAGGGGCCGAACTTCGAATTCGCGACCGAGACGCGCGAAGAGCTTTTCTACAACAAGGAAAAGCTTCTCGAGAACGGGGCGATCTGGGAAGCGGAGATCGCGCGGAACATCGAACTGGACGCACCCTACCGCTGAGGGGGCAGGGCCCGGCGGGCCCGCGAAAAAGGGACAGAGAAAGATGGGTATCGCGGAAATCGCATTCTACGTCTTCGCCATCACCGCCCTGGTGGCGGGGTTCTTCGTGGTCATCGCCCGAAACCCCGTCCATTCGGTGCTGTGGCTCATCCTGGCGTTCCTGTCGTCGGCGGGCCTGTTCGTGCTTCTCGGCGCCGAGTTCGTGGCGATGCTTCTGGTGATCGTCTACGTCGGGGCCGTGGCGGTGCTGTTTCTCTTTGTCGTCATGATGCTGGACGTCGATTTCGAGGAACTGAAAGGCCAGATGGCGCAATACATGCCGCTGGCCGGGCTTATCGGGGTGATCCTTCTGATGGAGATGGGGCTGGCCTATGGCACCTGGACCTTCGCGCCCGACGCCATGGGGCTTCGTGACGCGGTCGCGCCGCCCCTTGCCGAGGCCCACAACACCGAGGCGCTGGGTCGCCTCATCTACACGAAATACGTGCACCTTTTCGAGCTCGCCGGCCTGGTGCTTCTTGTGGCGATGATCGGGGCGATCGCGCTCACGCTGCGCCATCGGGTGAACGTGAAGCGCCAGGATGTCCTGGCGCAGATGTATCGCGATCCGGCCAAGGCCCTCGAGCTGAGGGACGTGAAGCCGGGGCAGGGCCTGTCGAACGGGCGCTGAGGAAAAACGGAACGGAACCGCAGGGCGGGCCACGGGTCCGCGGAGGGACGAGAATGATCGGATTGGAACATTACCTGACGGTGGCGGCGGTCCTGTTCGTCATCGGCGTCTTCGGGATCTTCCTGAACCGCAAGAACGTGATCGTCATCCTGATGTCGATCGAACTCATGCTTCTGGCGGTCAACATCAACCTTGTCGCCTTTTCGGCGCATCTCGGCGACCTGGTCGGGCAGGTGTTCACGATGTTCATCCTGACCGTCGCCGCGGCCGAGGCGGCCATCGGTCTTGCGATCCTCGTCTGCTTCTTCCGCAACCGCGGCAGCATCGAGGTCGAAGACGTCAGCGTGATGAAGGGGTAAGGCGGCCATGGAAACCATCATCCTGTTCGGGCCCCTTGTCGGTGCCATCATCTGCGGGTTCGGCTGGCGCCTCATCGGCGAGAAGGCGGCGATGGTCACGACGACCGCGCTGGTCTTCCTGGCCTGCCTTCTGTCCTGGGTCGTGTTCTGCGGGTACGACGGTCACGTGGCGCAGATCCCGGTGTTGCGCTGGATCTCCTCGGGCACGCTGGCGGCGGAATGGGCCATCCGGCTGGACAGGCTGACCGCGATCATGCTGATCGTGGTGACGACCGTTTCGGCCTTCGTGCACCTCTATTCCTTCGGCTACATGGACCACGACCCCGAATGGCGCGAGGGCGAGGTCTACAAGCCGCGTTTCTTTGCCTATCTGTCGTTCTTCACCTTCGCGATGCTGTCGCTGGTGACGGCCGACAACCTTTTGCAGATGTTCTTCGGCTGGGAAGGCGTCGGGGTCGCCTCATATCTTCTGATCGGCTTCTACTGGCGAAAGCCGTCGGCGAACGCGGCGGCGATCAAGGCCTTCATCGTGAACCGGGTCGGCGATTTCGGGTTCATGCTTGGCATCTTCGCGCTTTATTTCCTGGTCGATTCGATCCAGTTCGACGACATCTTCCGGGAAGCGCCGATCCTGGCCGAGACCGAGCTCAGCTTCCTCTGGGGCGAGTGGAATGCCGCGAACCTTGTCGGGCTTCTTCTCTTCATCGGTGCGATGGGGAAATCGGCGCAGCTGTTCCTGCACACCTGGCTGCCCGACGCGATGGAAGGCCCGACGCCGGTTTCGGCGCTCATTCACGCGGCGACCATGGTGACGGCGGGTGTGTTCCTCGTCTCGCGCATGTCGCCGCTCTACGAATTCGCGCCGGACGCCAAGACATTTGTCGTCATCATCGGTGCCTCGACGGCCTTCTTCGCGGCAACGGTGGGCCTTGTGCAGAACGACATCAAGCGCGTGATCGCCTATTCGACCTGCTCGCAGCTTGGCTACATGTTCGCCGCCGCGGGTGTCGGCGTCTATTCCGCGGCGATGTTCCACCTTCTTACGCACGCGTTCTTCAAGGCGCTTCTGTTCCTTGGCGCGGGCTCGGTCATCCATGCGATGCACCACGAGCAGGACATGCGGAACTACGGCGGCCTTCGAGAGAAGATCCCGCTCACCTTCTGGGCGATGATGATCGGCACGCTGGCGATCACGGGCGTGGGCATTCCGCTGACCTCGATCGGTTTCGCCGGGTTCCTGTCGAAGGATGCGATCATCGAAAGCACCTGGGCGGCGGGCACCGGCGCGGGGAACTACGCCTTCTGGCTTCTGGTCGTCGCCGCAGCCTTCACGTCCTTCTACTCGTGGCGGCTCATGTTCCTGACCTTCTTCGGGAAGCCGCGGGGGGACCGGCATGCGCACGAGCATGCCCATGAAAGCCCGCCGGTCATGCTGGTGCCGCTTGGCGTCCTGTCGCTCGGGGCGATCCTGTCGGGGATGGTCTGGTATGGTGCCTTCTTCGGCGATCACGAAAGGCTCACCGAGTTCTTCCACATGCCATCGGCCCATGCGGAAGCCGCGGAAGGTGCAACGCATGGAGCGCCGGCGCACGAGGCGCCCGCTCATGGCGAGGCCGCGCCGCTTTCCGCGTACGGCGCCATCTACATGGCACCGGACAACCACGTCATCGAGCATGCGCATGAAGCGCCGGCCTGGGTGAAGGTCGCGCCTTTCGTCGCGATGCTCCTGGGGCTCGGGCTTGCCTACCTGTTCTACATCGTCAATCCCTCGCTGCCCCGCCGTCTGGCCGAGACGCACCGGCCGCTTTACCTCTTCCTTCTCAACAAGTGGTATTTCGACGAGGCCTATGACTTCCTTTTCGTTCGCCCGGCGCGCTGGGTCGGGGCGTTCCTCTGGAAGAAGGGTGACGGGGCGGTGATCGACGGCACGATCAACGGCGTCGCGCTTGGCGTGGTGCCACGCGTGACGCGGGCACTCAGCCGCGCCCAGTCGGGCTATCTGTTCCACTATGCGCTGGCCATGGTCCTAGGGGTCGTCGTCCTTGTGACCTGGCTCACGATCAGCGGAGGCGCGAAGTAATGGAAAACATCCTTTCCATCATCACCTTCATGCCGCTGATCGCGGCGGTCATCCTTGCCGTCTTCCTGCGTGGCGAAGACGAGGCAGCGATCCGGAACGCGCGCTGGCTGGCGTTGATCGCGACGACGGCCACCTTCGTCGTGTCGTTGTTCCTGATCGCGGATTTCGACCCGGCCCGGCCCGGCTTCCAGTTCGTCGAGGAACACGAGTGGATCCTTGGGCTTCGCTACAAGATGGGGGTCGACGGGCTGTCCTTGCCTTTCGTGCTGCTGACCACCTTCCTGATGCCGCTGACCATCCTGTCGACATGGGAAGTGACCGAGCGGGTGAAGGAATACATGGTCGCCTTTCTGGTGCTCGAGACGCTGATGATCGGTGTCTTCACGGCGCTTGATCTTGTCCTGTTCTACCTGTTCTTCGAGGGCGGCCTCATCCCGATGTTCCTCATCATCGGGATCTGGGGCGGGCAGAACCGGATCTACGCGGCCTTCAAGTTCTTCCTCTATACCTTCCTCGGCTCGGTCTTGATGCTGGTCGCCATGGTCGCGATGTGGATGGATGCGGGCACGACCGACATTCCGACGCTTCTGCGGCACGAATTCTCGACGGGGACGATCACGCTGGCCGGGTTCCAGATCATCGGGGGCATGCAGACCCTCCTGTGGCTCGCGTTCTTTGCGTCCTTTGCGGTGAAGATGCCGATGTGGCCGGTCCACACCTGGCTTCCCGACGCGCACGTGCAGGCGCCGACGGCCGGGTCGGTCGTGCTGGCGGCGATCCTTCTGAAGATGGGGGGCTATGGCTTCCTGCGCTTCAGCCTGCCGATGTTCCCGGTCGCCTCTGACATCCTGGCGCCGCTCGTGTTCTGGCTTTCGGTCATCGCGATCGTCTACACGTC
>RFGD01000548.1 GCA_003696705.1 Alphaproteobacteria bacterium
CCCTCGACCCGGACGAGGCGGCGGTCGGTATCGATGCCGGTCACATGCCCGAGGACCAGCCGCGCCCCGGCAAACCGGGCCAACCGGACAAGGTCGATCTCGAGCGCCGCGCGCGGGTAGTGACCGGCGACATGGCCCGGCAGCATGCCGGAATAGGCGGCCGTCGGCGTCGGGTTGACAAGCGTCAGCCGAACCCCCGGCAGGGGCCGCATGGCCCACATGCGAAGGACCAGGGCATGGGCGTGCCCGCCACCAACAAGGACGACGTCGCGGGTCAGGGGAAGCGCTGTGTGCATCGAACTCCCGGGGCTGTCAGGACCTTGCCTGCCTTGTAGCGGCGGCCGGCGCGCTTGGCCATGCCCGGCCTGGCGCCTTTGAAGTTGCGCCTGCGCCCGGGTCACGAAATAGTGAAGGCGTCCTTGCCGGAAGGGGTCGGGCTTTCATGCGCATCATCGTCGTTGGCGGAGGGATCACGGGGGTGTCGGCCGCCCTTGGACTTCAACGCGCCGGGGTCGGCGTGACGCTGATCGACCGCGCAAGGCCCGGCGACCCGGCGCAGGCTTCGTTCGGGAACGGCGGCATCCTGGCGCGATCGGCCGTGGCGCCGAATTCGATGCCCGGGCTGTGGCGCCGCATCCCCGCGCTTCTGCTGTCGCCGGAAGCGCCGCTGTTCCTGCGCTGGCGCCATCTGCCGCGTTTCCTGCCCTGGGGCCTTTCGTTCCTTCGGGCGGGGATGACGACCGCGCGCGCCCGCCGCATCGCCGAGGCCCTTTCGGCGCTGACGTCCGACAGCGTCGCCGACCACAGGGCACTGGCGGCGGGCACCGCGGCGGAACGCTTCATCGCCGAAGGCGATTACGTCCACATATACCGCCGCCCCGAGGATCACGCCGGCGCCGAGGTCGCGCTCAAGGCCGCCCTGGGCTTCAGCGCGACGCCGCTTGATGAAGCGACCCTTCGCGCCCGCGACCCGGCCCTGGGGCCGGACTACCGTTTCGGGGCCGCTTATGCCGGGCACGGCTGGATCACGGACCCCGGGGCTTATGTGGCGGCGCTTTTCGAGGCCTTTCGCGCGCTGGGCGGCACGTTTCTTGACGCATCGGTCGCCCGCGTCGAGGAGGGGCGGGTCCTTCTGTCGGACGGCCGGGAACTTGCGGGTGATCGTATCGTCGTTGCCGCCGGCGCGTGGTCGGCGGGGCTTGTCCGCGCGCTTGGCCATCGCGTTCCGCTCGAGACCGAACGCGGCTACCACGTGATGCTCCACGGCGCGAACCACATGCCGCCCGGCCCCTACATGGTGTCGGATGCGCAATTCGTGATCACGCCCATGGCCGGGGGCTTGCGTGCGGCCGGCATCGTCGAATTCGGGGGGCTCGACGCGCCGCCGTCGAAGGCGCCGTTCGCGCTCATCCGCCGCCGCCTGAAGCAGGTCTACCCAGGCCTTCGATGGGAGCGCGCGACGGAATGGATGGGGCACCGCCCGTCATTGCCCGACAGCCTGCCGATGGTCGGCCCCGCGCCCCGTGCGCCGGGGGTCGTCTTCGCCTTCGGCTCTCAGCATCTCGGCCTGACGATCGGGCCCAGGCTTGGCCGGATCGTGACCGACCTCGTCCTCGGGCGGAAGCCGAATGTCGCTCTGCGCCCCTTCGCGGTGGACCGCTTCGACTAGGCCCCCTGGCCGGCCACCGCCGCCGAGGTCGCCGCGTCGATCGCCGCGGCAAGCTTCGCCGTCAACTCGTCGATCTCGGCATCCGATATGATGAAGGGCGGGGCCAGAAGGATGTGTGCCCCTTCCTTGCCATCGATGGTTCCGCCCATCGGATAGCACAGAAGGCCGCGCGCCATCGCCTCGGCGCGGATGCGTGCCGGCAGGCCGAGCGTCGGCGCGAAGGGTGCCTTCGTCCGGCGATCGGCGACAAGTTCGAGCCCCAGGAAAAGCCCGCGACCGCGAATGTCGCCGATATGGGGATGCTGGCCGAACCGCTGTTCGAGCGCGGCCCGCAGTCGATTGCCCTTCGGCGTGACCTCGGCCAGGACGCCCTGGTCAAGAAGCCGCTCGAGCACGGCAACGCCGGCCGCCGCCGCGGTGGCATGGCCGATGTAGGTGTGCCCGTGCTGGAAAAAGCCCGAGCCGTTCGCGATCGCCTCGTAGATCCGCCGGCTTGCGATCATGGCGCCGAGGGGCTGATAGCCGGCGCCGATGCCCTTCGCGATGGTCAGGATGTCCGGCGCGATCCCTTCCTGGGTGCAGGCAAAAAGCGTGCCCGTGCGTCCGGTGCCGCACATGACCTCGTCAAGCACGAGGAGCACGCCATGGCGGTCGCAGATCTCGCGGATGCGTCGGAAATAGCCCGGGACCGCGGGCACGGCCCCCAGCGTCGCCCCGACGACGGGTTCGGCAATGAAGGCCATGACGGTTTCGGGGCCAAGGCGCCTGATCTCGGCGTCAAGTTCGTCGGCCACGCGTTGGCCATAGGCCTCGGCGCTCTCGCCGGCCCGCCGGCCGCGATACTCGTAGCACGGCGAAATGTGCGAGACCTCGACAAGAAGCGGGCGGAACGGCGCGCGGCGCCATTCGTTGCCGCCGGCGGCCAGGGCGCCCAGCGTATTGCCGTGATAGCTTTGCCTGCGGGCGATGATCCGGTGACGCTCGGGCTGGCCGATCTCGAGGAAATATTGTCGGGCAAGCTTGATTGCCGCCTCGTTCGCCTCGGACCCGCCGGAAACGAAATAGACGCGGTCAAGGTCGCCCGGCGCCTCGGCCGCCAGTCGCTCGGCCAGCGCTTCGGCCGGTTCCGAGGTGAAGAAGCTCGTATGCGCATAGGCGACGGAATCGACCTGCCGGTGGATGGCCGCGCGCACATGCGCGTCGGAATGACCGAGGCACGAGACGGCAGCCCCGCCCGAGCCGTCGAGATAGCGCCGCCCCTCGCTGTCGATGAGATACGCGCCTTCGCCCGCGACGACCGTGGGCAGCGCCTGGCGCGTGTGGCGCGGAAAGACATGAGACATGGTGGCCCCCGAAAGCGCTCCCGGAAAGTGAAACATATGTATCAATAATTGACAACAATTTAGACACATGAAACATTCTGTTTCGAGGACTCACGTGTCAACGATCGTGTCGGGAGCTTCCCGTGGCCGACGGTGCCCAAGTGCCGGAAACCATCGCCGAGCGTGTCGCCGCCCGCTATCCGGAGATGAGCGGGCGCCTGCGGGCTGCGGCCGATTATGTCGTCGGGCACATGTGGGACGTCTCGACGCGGAGCCTGCGGGCCGTGTCCGAGGAGAGCGGCCTGTCGCCGGCTTCCTTCTCGCGCCTGGCGCGGGCGCTTGGCTTCGAAAGCTACGACGAGATGAAAGCCCTTGTGCGCCGCACCCTCGAACAGCGGGCAACACCCTTCTCGGAGCGGGCCGAGCGCCTCCAGCTTGATGGAGGCGGCGCCGCGGTGCCGACGCTTGTGCGCCAGTCTGCCGCCTGCATCGACAATATCTCGTCGCTGGTCGATGACATTGCGCCCGAGCGCCTCGAGGCTATCGTCGAGCGGCTCGATGCGGCGCGACGCGTCGTGCTTTTCGGCGCGCTCGGCTCGGCCGGCATCATCGAGCATTTCGCCTATGTGGCGGGATATTTCGTCGACAACTGGTCGGTGGCCGACAGCGGCGCCGAGGCCTTGGGCGCGGCGCTGGCCCGCATCGGCCCCGAAGACGTCTTTCTGGTCCTGACGAAAACGCCCTATGCGCGGCGCGCCGTTGCGGCCGCACGGCAGGCGCGGGCGCGGGGCGCCCATGTCATCGTCCTGACCGATGCGCCGGGCTGTCCGGCGCTTGCCCATGCGCACACGTGGCTTATCGTTCCCACCGACAGCCCGTATTTCTTTTCCTCCTATGCGGCCACGATCGTGCTGGTCGAGACGATCGTGTCCATGCTGTTGCAGCGCCGCGGACAGCCGGCGCGCGATGCGATCAAGGAGGTCGAGGCGGCGAATGCCGACCTTTCGGAGTTCGGGGCCGATGATGCGGCCCCCCGAACGTGAAGTTGCAACACTGACAGGGAGCAAGAAATGTTTGCACGATTGAAACTTGCCGGCGCGCTCATGGTGGCCGGTCTCGCCTTCGGCGGGGCGGCCCAGGCCGAGGAATTCATCACCATTGGCACCGGCGGCGTTACGGGTGTCTACTATCCGACGGGCGGCGCCATCTGCCGCCTTGTGAACAAGGGGCGGAAGGAACACGGGATCCGCTGTTCGGTCGAATCGACGGGCGGCTCGATCTACAACATCAATACCATCCGCGAAGGCGAGCTCGAGTTCGGCGTGGCGCAGTCCGACTGGCAGTACCACGCCTATCACGGCACCTCGAAATTCGCCGACAAGGGCCCGTTCGAGAAGCTTCGCGCCGTGTTCTCGGTCCACCCCGAG
>RFGD01000016.1 GCA_003696705.1 Alphaproteobacteria bacterium
AAACGTCTTGAAAATCGACGAAATCGGAAGAAGCGCCCCACTTCTTGACGCGCTGCCCGTGCCGGTTCTTGTGGTGGCGGGCGATCAGCGCGTGCAGCTAGCCAATCGCGCCGCGCGCGAACTTCTTGCGCGCGATCCGGCCGGGCGGCCCCTGGTGACGGTCGTGCGCCATCCGGCGGTCCTTGACGCGGTCGAGGCGGTTCTGGCCGGCGGGGCGTCGCGCCACGCCCGCCAGATACCGCGTTTCGGTCCTGCCGAGGGGGCCTTCGACGTCCACGTTGCGCCGGCCGGCGCGGAGGCGGACGGGCGGCCGGGCGCGATCATCCTGACCGTCGAGGAAGTCTCGGCCCGAGAGGTGGCAGCGCGCATCCGCCGCGACTTCGTCGCCAACGTCTCGCACGAGCTGCGCACGCCCCTGACGTCGCTTCTCGGGTTCATCGACACGCTTCGCGGCCCGGCGCAGGACGATCCCGCGGCCAGGGCGCGCTTTCTGGACACCATGCGGGACGAAGCCGAACGCATGCGGCGGCTGGTCGAGGACCTCATGTCCCTTTCGCGCGTCGAGGAGAACGAACGCCGGCGGCCCGATGCAAGGGTTTCGGTGGCCGAGGTCGTGACTGCGGCCATTGCCGCGCTCGACCCCCTGGCCGCGGAACGCAACGCCCGGCTCGAGCGCCCCGACGTGGACGGCGGCCTGGCCGTGGCCGGCGATCACGACCAGCTGGTGCAGGTCGTCATCAACCTTCTCGAGAATGCCATCAAGTACGGGGGCAGGGGGGCCGTCGTGCGAATCGCCGTCTCGGCCCTGCCGCATGAGCCGGCGCTTCGCGGCCCGGCCGTCCGGATCGAGGTTGCCGACGACGGCCCCGGGATCGACCCGGTCCACCTTCCGCGCCTGACCGAGCGCTTCTATCGCGTCGACACGCATCGGTCGCGCGCGCTTGGCGGCACGGGGCTTGGCCTTGCCATCGTCAAGCACATCGTGGGGCGCCACCGGGGCCGGTTCAGGATTGATTCGGCGCCGGGGCAGGGGACGCGGGCCATTGTGGACCTGCCCGCCTGGGAAGTGGGCGCCCAGGGACACGGAAAGCCGCCCCCGCGCGCGTTGTCATGAAACTGTTACGCAGGTGTCACAAAAGGTTTGCGGGCCGCGGATAGATCCCGTGCCCAGGCGGCATCTGGCGCCGCCCGAGAGATCCGAAAGGGAACACAGGAATGAAACTGAACACGCTCGTTGCCGCCGTGGTCGTTGCCGGGGCCGCTGCCGGGGCCGCGGAAGCCCGCGACCAGATTCGCATCGTCGGCTCGTCGACGGTCTTTCCGTATACCCAGGCCGTGGCCGAGGAATTCGCGAACAAGACCGGCTTCCCGGCGCCCATCGTCGAATCGACCGGCACCGGTGGCGGCATGAAGATCTTCTGCCAGGGCGTCGGCGAGGCGCATCCCGACCTCACGGGGGCCTCGCGCGCGATGAAGCGTTCCGAGTGGGACCTTTGCCAGTCGAACGGCGTCGAGGACATCACCGAAGCGATGATCGGTTATGACGGCCTGACCATCGCCGTCAGCCGCGCCAACCCGGCCGACTGGGACCTGACCGAGGAACAGATCTACCTGGCACTGGCCGCCCAGGTTCCCGTCGACGGCAAATGGGCCGACAACCCCTATCACAAGTGGTCCGAGATCGACCCCGCGCTTCCGGACGCCGAGATCCTCGTCTATGGCCCGCCGCCCACCTCGGGCACGCGGGACGCCTTCGTCGAACTTGCGATGCACGACGGCTGCAAGGCCCTCGAGTGGGTGAAGTCGCAAGGCCTCGACAAGGACAAGAAGTGGGTCAAGGAGAACTGTTCGCGCATGCGCACCGACGGCCCCTTCGTCGAGGCCGGGGAAAACGACAACCTGATCGTCCAGCGCCTTGGCGCCGACCCGCATGCCCTCGGCATCTTCGGCTATTCGTTCCTTTTCGAGAACTCGGACAAGCTGAAGGCGGTGCGCATCCATGGCCTCGAACCCACGCCCGAGACGATTGCCGACCAGAGCTATGACCTGGCGCGGCCGCTCTTCATCTACATCAAGAACGCCCACCGCGGTGTCATCCCGGGCTTTGACGAGTTTCTCGAGGAATACGCTTCGGACGAGGCGCTGGCCCCGGGCGGGTATCTGGAAGAGCGCGGCCTGACGCCGTTGCCCGACGACCTTCTGGTCCAGACCCAGGAGGCGATCCTGAACGCGGTTCCGATGGAAGCGCCGAAATAATTCCGCTAGACATGCGCCGCGACCCCGGACATTCCGGGGTCGCGCTCGATTGTGCCTGACGGAGCTGCCGGCAAGATGACGCTTTATGCCATTCTGGTCTTCCTCGCCGCCGCGGTGCTGGGCTATGTGCTGAACGCCCAGGCCGCGCGCCAGATCCGCACTGCGGACGGCCCCCTGCATTCGATCCCGAAGTTTCACGGGATGTACGCCTTTCTTCTGGTGGCCATTCCCTCGGTGCTCCTGTTGGGCTTCTGGCTTCTCTTCCAGAACTCGGTCGTGAATGCCCTGGCGCTGGCGGCCGTCCCCGACGACATCGCGCGCGACCTCGATGACACGGGGCGGGCGCTTCTGATCTCGGAGATCCGGTCAATCGCCTTCGGGCGCGTCTTCGGCGAGCCGGAGCCCTGGAAGCTCGATCTGGCCGAGCGGATGCGGACCCTCGACGCGATGTCCGACCGCGCGCTGATCGGGGTCATGGCAATGCTTTCGGCGGGGCTTCTTCTTTTCGCGCGCTCGCGCGTCTCGGCCGCGTTCCGGGCCCGTCAGCGCGTCGAGCGCATGATTTCGGGGCTCATGATCTTCTGCTCGCTGGTGGCGATCTTCACGACCTTCGGGATCGTGGCGTCGCTTGTCACCGAGTCGATTCGCTTCTTCGACAAGGTCCCCCTGACCGAGTTCCTGTTCGGCCTGAACTGGGAGCCGCAGATCCCCCTTCGCGAAGACCAGGTCGCCGCCGAGGGCGCCTTCGGCTGGATCCCGGTCTTTGTCGGGACGCTGGTCATCACGGCCGTCGCGCTGACGCTGGCGGTGCCGGTGGGGCTTTTCGCGGCCATCTACCTCAACGAGTTCGCGTCGCCGCGGCTGCGGGCGGTCGCCAAGCCCCTGCTCGAGATTCTGGCCGGCGTGCCGACGGTCGTCTACGGCTTCTTCGCCGTCCTGGTGGTGGCGCCGGCGATCCGTGCGTTCGGTGCCTACCTCGGCATCCCGGTGTCGCCCAACACGGCGCTTGCGGCGGGCTCGGTCATGGGGGTCATGCTGATCCCGTTCATCTCGTCGTTTGCGGATGATGCGCTGTCGGCCGTCCCGAGGGGGTTGCGCGACGGCTCGCTGGCGCTTGGCGCCACGCAGGGCGAGACGGTAATGAAGGTCCTGTTCCCGGCGGCCATTCCGGGCATCGTGGGGGGCATTCTTCTGGCGGTCAGCCGCGCCATCGGCGAGACGATGATCGTCGTGATGGCGGCCGGACTCATCGCCAAGCTGACGTTCAATCCGCTCGATTCGGTGACGACCGTGACGGTCCAGATCGTCACCCTCCTGATCGGCGACACGTCGTTCGACAACCCCAAGACGCTTGCTGCCTTTGCGCTCGGGCTCATGCTGTTCCTTGTGACGCTGGGGATCAACATCATCGCGCTTCGCGTCGTGCGCAAGTACCGCGAGCTTTATGACTGAGGTGTCGACCATGGCGACGACCAAGGCCCCGAAAGTGGACTGGAAATCGGACGAGATCAGGCGCCGCATCGCCGCGCGCCGGCGCCGGCAGCGGCGGCTCGAATGGATCGGCCTTGCCTCGCTGGGCGTTGCCTTCGCGATGCTCTTCATCCTGGTCGCGTCCCTTGTCTGGAACGGCGCGCCGGCCTTCACCCAGACCCATGTCCGGCTCGAGGTCACGATCGACCCGAAGCTGGTCAAGCCCGAGAAGATCGGGAAGGGCAACTACCGCGCGGTCGTGAAGAACGCCGTCGCGGCGCTCTTTCCCGACGTGACGGACCGAAAGGCACAGCGCGACCTTGGCAAGATCGTCTCGGCCGGGGCGCCCTATGTAATTCGTGACATGGTGCTGGCCGACCCCTCGCTCAT
>RFGD01000549.1 GCA_003696705.1 Alphaproteobacteria bacterium
GCTCTGCTCGACCGGGTGCTCGATCTCGAGCGCGTCGAAGGTGGCCTCCGTGTCAAGGCACATGAGCCGGTCGGGATTGTCGTCGGTGGGATCGGGTGCTGTTCGGCCCTTCCAGAGCATCGCCCTCAGCCCGAGCGCCTCGAAGGCTGTGACCTGCTCGACGCCGAGATCGTGGCGGGGGACCGCATAGACGACCTTGCGTGGCCCAAGCCCGCCCGCGGCGATCAGTTCGGCGATGGCGGCGCGTGCGCGCGAGGTCTTGCCAAGACCGACATCGACCGGCAGGCCCAGAAGCGGCGGCAGCGCCGCCCGCGCCACGATGTTGAAATCCAGAGGGTCGCGGTCGCCGTCGGCGCTCTTCGCCTCTTCCTGTGCCGCCTCGACGGCAGCCCAGTAGTCCGGGATCGCGGCCATGAAGCGGGCGATGGCCTCGGCCAGACTGGCGCGGGCTTCGTGGGGCGTCAGCACCGGCGCCGGATACGTCGGTGGCGGTGGCGGGATCCGGGCCGCGCTGGCCACCAGCGCTGCGACGGCCTCCGCCCCCTCGGCGCAAAACAGGTCGTTGGCATCGCCGGGGCGCTCCGGCACGGCCAGACGGCCATCGACCGCGAGTGCGACCTTGCGCGCGGCCGCGACGCCGGGATTGCTGTCGCGGTCGGGCTTCGCGTCGTTGTCGGCGACGAGGATGAGATCGGCCTCGGGGAAGCGCGCCCGCAGCGCTTCTGCGACGGGCATCAGGTTGCCAGCGTCCATCGCCGCGACGACCATGTGTCCGGTCGCCAAGTGCAGGCTCGCGCCGGTGGCCCAGCCCTCGCAGATCAGGAGCGGGCCCTCTGGCGCGGCAAGCGGTGCGGGCTCTGCACCCACCAACGAGAAATGCCCGCGCTTCGCGCCACCCGCCAGAAACCGCTTGGCGCCGTCCGGTGCTATGGTCTCGAGGGTGTGGAGCCGGCCCTCGGTATCCTGCAGCGGCACGATGAGATGGCCACGTCCGTCCATGCGCAGGGCGAGTGGCGCGGCCTGCTTGGCAACGAGATAGGGATGGTCGGCCGGTGCTTGACAGGCGCTGTCCCAGATCCGGGCAGCGCGCACGGCGGCCTCATCCGGGCGGTTCGGCGCGGCATCGTCC
>RFGD01000145.1 GCA_003696705.1 Alphaproteobacteria bacterium
CAAAGGCTTCTCCTGCAGCCGTTCCGGTTTCACGTGTCCGAGGACATCTATACCTCGATCCTGTTGCAGTCCGATCGAAAGGCCGGCTGGAAATCGGTGTACCACCCGACCGTTCTTGCCCGGATGCTCTCGCCCTGGTGCATGGACGCATGGGCCGCGCAGCGCCTGAAATATGCCGGCGGGACCCTGGACATCTTCCTCCATGACAACCCGCTCTTTCGTCCCGGGATGCCGCTTTCAACCCGGCTTCACTATGCGGCGACGTTCTGGTCCTACCTCTCAAGCCTCTGGCTCTCCGTCCTCTTGGCGGCGCCGGTCTGGGCGCTGGCGACGGGCACTGCCCCTCTTTCGGCCAACCCGCTTGTCTTCTTTGCCCATCTCGTGCCCCTTCTCGTCGTGAACGAACTCGCACTTCTGGCCGGATGTGCAGGGCACGATGTGCATGGCGGCCGCATTCTCTCGATCGCCTGCATCCCCTACAATCTCAAGGCGCTGTGGCTCGCCCTTCGCCGCCAGCGTGTCGTCTTCCGGCCCACGCCCAAGATACCGCTGGTATCGCCCGCGCTCGATCACGTTCGCCCGCATCTCGTGCTGCTGGCCGCAATGGCCACCGTCGCCGGCTGGGCGATAACGCGCGAGCTTTCGGGCGACAGCACGTTCGGGCCGGGCTTTCTTGTCGCCAACCTCTTCTGGCTGGCGTGGAACGCCTCGGCGCTCGTTTCGCTGGTCGCCATGGCCCTCTGGCGCCCTCCGTCCCCGGCCGAACGGAATTCCAAGGAGTTTCCCAATGCAACAGTCGTCGAAGCGCAGTAACATGCGATCGAGCCTCATTTTCCTGACCGGCCTCGTCGTCGCCGCCGCAATGGCGCTTTCGCTGGACACGGCAACCCTGCGCGTCATGGCCCGAGAGAGCGGGAACGTCCTGGTCCTCGACGACACGCTGAAACTTCGCGAACCGACGGGCCTGGGCGCCGTCGATCTGGCCGCAGCGCGCACGGCGTGGGACTATTTTCGGCGGAATACGGTTCCCGATACAGGGCTCGTCAACTCGGTCGAGGATTTTCCCTCGACCACGATGTGGGACCAGGGGGCCTATCTGATGGCGCTCGTCTCGGCCCATCGCCTGGGGCTTGTCACCACGGACGAGGCGACGGGCCGTGCCACGCGCTTTCTGACGTCGCTCGGGCGCTTGCCGCTCTTTGACGGGAAACTGCCCAACAAGGCCTATGATACCCGAAGCCTCAGGATGGTGGACTACGCCAACGAGGAAACGGAAAGGGGCATCGGCTGGTCGGCCCTCGACGTGGCCCGCCTCCTTCTCGGGCTCCGGGTGCTGGAGACCGAGTTCCCGGCGCTTGGGCCCGACATTCGCAGGATCGTCGCGGAATGGGATCTTGCCGAACTCACGAGAAACGGCCGCCTTTACGGAATGCATATCGAAAACGGCCGCCCGGTCCTGGGGCAGGAAGGCCGGATCGGGTACGAACAGTACGGCGCCCGGGCGGCTGCGCTATGGGGCGCGGACGTCCTTCGGGCCATCTCGGCCGAACGGATCGTTGCCTTCGCGCCGGTCGAAGGCATCGAAGTCCCCACCGATACGCGAAAGGCCTCGGCATTCGGGGCCATCACCCCGGTCCTGAGCGAGCCTTACGTCCTTCTCGGGCTGGAGCTCGGGTTCGACGACGAAAGCCGTCGGCTCTCGGCACGGATCCTCTCCGCGATGAAACGCCGCTTCGAACGGACCGGCGTTCTGACGATGGTGTCCGAAGATCATGTGGACCGCCCCCCCTATTTCCTTTACGCCAGCGTCTACGCGAACGGGCGCCCCTGGGCCGTTGTCAGCGACAGCGGCGAGCCGTTTCCGGAACTTCGAACGCAAAGCGTGAAGGCGGCGTTCGCCTGGGATGCGCTGGTCGAGGACGACTACACCTCGATGGCCCGCTCTGCCATCGAGACGCTTGGCCACCCCGGGCGCGGCTGGCCTGCCGGCCGTTACGAGGCGACAGGCGCCGAGAATGCCGTCTTCTCGTTGAACACGAACGCAGTGGTCCTCGAGGCGCTGCATTACCA